>LKND01000068.1 GCA_001564275.1 Natrialbaceae archaeon Tc-Br11_E2g14
CTCGAGCGCTATCGTTGCCGGAGGCGACCTGTGTCGCTCTACCAATCCTCCCTCACCGCAGAAGCGTTTTTGACCGCTCCGACAGAGAACTACGTATGAGCGACGAGTGCGCCGATCCAGCCTCGGGGGCGACGCCGGTCGACCCGGACGATGCCGCCTTGACATCGGGGGCTGGCGACAACGGGTTCGGCCCCGACGGCGACAGCGACCGTGATCCCGCTCGGAACTGGCAGGGGACCCGAGACCACGATCGCAACCCATCGGCAGTCGGTCGCCAACTGCTCAGGGCCGTCCGCCAGCAGGAACCGACGGCTACCCTTCGAAGCTGGCTCGCGAACGCGGGCCACGACGACCTCGAGACGATCCGAACCGACGAAGCCGTGGGACGGGCCTTCTGGTTGAACGTCTACAACGCGACTGCTCAGGAGTTGCTCGCGGAGCGTCCCCACCTGTATGACTCCCTCGGCCGCGTTCGCTTCTTTCGCACTACCGCGATAACCGTCGCTGGCGTCGACCTGAGTCTGGACGACATCGAACACGGCATCCTCCGCTCGCGTCGGTCGAAGTACGGGCTGGGGTATCTCCCTCGGCTCGAGCGAACCGGGCTCCCGCAGGGGTACGAGTTGCCAGTCGATCCCCGTATTCACTTCGCGCTCAACTGCGGGGCCGAGAGCTGCCCGCTCATCTTCGCCTACGACGCTACCGATTTGGAAGCGAGCCTCGGGCACACCACACGGACGTACCTCGAGGGGGTCGTCTCCTACGACGCCGAGGGAAACACGGTTCGCGTCCCACAGCTCTGCCTCTGGTTTCTTGGGGATTTCGGCGGCCGTGCCGGCGTCTGGACATTGCTCGAGGATCACGAGCTAGTGCCACCGGGGAGCAATCCGTCACTACGGCCGGCCGGCTACGACTGGACGAAGGCACCCCGTGCATTTGCCACCCGTTCCCGACTCGAAAAGTGAGGGCACCCGTCCCCCCGATCCTCGAGAATCGGGAGACACACGTTTTTGCCGCTGCCGACCGCATCGTGGCCATGGATCACGTCCGGATCGACGACGTCGAGAACGCGCTCCAGCCGGCCGCCGTCATGCGACAGTTGACCGACCCCCTCGGCTGTACCGATATGGCGCTCAACTACTACGAACTCGAGCCCGGTGACAGCTTCGCGTTCGCCTATCACCGCCACGAGGTCCAGGAGGAGTTGTTCTATATCCTCTCGGGCGTGGCGACGTTCGAGACCGAGGACGGCCCGGTCGACGTCGAGGCGGGTGAGATCGTCCGCTTCCCGCCAGGGGAGTTCCAGCGCGGGTGGAACCGAGGGGGCGAGCGGGTGACGGCACTGGCACTCGGCGCACCACTCGAGTACGGCGAGCAGGTGAAACTGCGACAGTGCGATGTCTGTGAGACCCGGACCGACAACACCCTCGAACGACGCAGCGATGACGGGAAGTCGGTCGTCGTGGCGCTCTGTCTCGAGTGTGGTGCGGAGACGGGGTGCTGGACCGAGGGGTCGATGCCGGGAGCGGTGCCCTGAGGGCCCCTCGAGTTATAGTACCAATTGAAACGAGTGACACACCCTCACAGCGAGTCGGCTCCGAACCGGTTTGTGACCGGTTCTGCGCCGTGGTGTCGTGTGGGTGTGTGCAATGACGTTCAGTGGCTACTATAGCGCAAGCGCCGTCACCCGTGGTCCTGTCGCCTGCGTCACTGGGCGTATTATTCCCCGGGGGATGCCGTCAGTCGTGGGACACCGGCGAACGCCCACCCACACGCCTATGTCCCGGCGGCCGAAGACGACACTATGACTGACACGACATCGAACCCTGGTGGCTCAGCGGATCCCGACTCGCGGCCAGTTCCGGCGTTCGAACTCGAGAACGTGGGCGCTGGCCCCGACCCCTTCTCGCTTACCGAGGCGGCTACCGACCCGGCGACTGACGCGATAGTTCTGCTATTCCAGCGCGATTATCACTGCGGCAACTGCCGCAAGCAAGTACAGGCCGTCGCGGACCGATACGAAGCCTTCAGGAACAGTCGGGCGCAGGTCGTCTCGATCGTGCCCGAGCCGGCCGATCGAGTCGCCAAGTGGCAGGCTCAATACGAGCTTCCCTTTCCGCTTCTCGCAGACCCTTCGGCGGAGGTGAGCGACGCCTACGACCAGCCAGTTCGCTTTGGCGTCCTGGGTTCGCTGCACGACCTCGTGGGCCGGATGCCCCTCGCGCTCGATCTCGACGTGCGGGACGGCACGCCCACGGTGGCAGTCGCTCACGAGGGAAAACTGCCTGCCGATCGGCCGTCAGTCGACGACCTGCTCGCCGACGTGCGCTCGATCGCGGATTTGACAGGGAACCTGTGAAACCGGGCCGAAGCGATGGCGGGGATCGTCACTCGATCTCGAGTTTGGCGTACATGAACGCCGTGTGTGGCGAGCAGTAATACGCCTGGGTGCCGGCATCCTCGGCCGCCCACTCGAAGGTGTCGCCCTCGCTCGAGATCGTGGCGTCGAAGGTCTCGCCGCCGCCCCGACGATCGTCGACGTCGTCACTCGAGGTGACGGTGTGGAAGACACCGTCGGTGTTGATCCACTGAATCGTCGCGCCCTCGTCGACCGTGACGTGCCACGGATCGAAGACGAAGTCGGGTTCGTCCGAGTCACCCCGTCGGGTCTCGATCTCGACGACGTCCTCACCCGTGGCGTCGACCGGGTCGTCGAAGGTGTAGAACGCCGCTGAATCGACGTCCTCGTCCTCACCATCGTCACCATGGTCGTCCTGTTCCTCGCCGTCGTCGTGGTCCTCGTCCGCGCCGGCCTCGTCGTCTACGGCCGCGTCGTCCGGATCGCCGACGACCACGTCGCCGACCATTCCCTGGTCGACGTGTGGATCACACACGTAGTGGTAGTGGCCCTCGACGTCGAAGGTGTAGTCGTACTCGAACCCCTCGTCCTCGAGGTCCTCGTGGCCAGCCCAGTCCGCGTCGTCCGGCTGCTCTTCGGGATTGACGTTGTGGGCGTCGGACGCCCAGATCCACAAGGCGGTGTCGCCCGGTTCGACCTCGAGGGGCTCGTCGGTCCCTGGCGTGAAGCGGAAGTCGCCATCGCCTCCGACGGCGACCTCGTAGGTCTCACTGTCCTCGGCATCGCCATCGCTCTCGTCCTCGTCGCCAGCACTGCTCTCCGGCGTGGTACAGCCGGCGAGGCTTCCCAGGGCCACCGTCGACCCCGTCGCGAGCAGGCCGCGTCGCGTCCACCGGGGTCGGTGCTCGGTCATCGGCGGCACGCTCACTCCGCGGGCGTCGGCATGAAGTCACGGTCGACGCCGACCTCGACGTCGCCCCAGGGCATCTCGAGCGGCCGGACGGCGTGATGGATCAGCCAGTAGCCGTCGTCCTCGGCGTCGTCGCCGCCGTGGCCGGCTTCCCAATCGTCGGCGTCCGCGAGGTGGAAGTGGGTGAAATCCTCCGGGTTCGGGTTATCGTCGTTGGTGAAGGTGCCTGCCTGGCCGATGCCGTAGTAGATGAGGTCGTTCGCCTCCTCGGGATTGGCTTCGTCGAAGTGGAGGAAGACGACGGTGTCGCTGTCCGTCGGTGGCTCCCACCAGACGTGAGATGGCGTGTACTCGCGCATTTCACCCCCGATCTCGCGCTGGTCGTCGTTGGTCCAGTCGAAATCGAACAGGTCGATGAGGGCGTCCCGATCCTCGTTCGAGAGGCTTCCCTCACCGCCAACGTCGAAGTCTGCGATGCCCTCGCTCTCCTCCTCCGGGGGCGTGGGCATGAAGTCGTAGTCGACGCCGACCTCGACCGTCCCCCAGTCCATTTCGAACTCGTCGGCCGCGATGTGGGTGAGCCAGTACCCCTCGTCCTCGGGGTCGCTACCGCCGTGACCGTCCGCCCAGCCCTCGGCCTCCGCGAGGTGGAAGTGGGTAAACTCGTCGTTTGGCTGGCTCTCCTCGCTGAAGGCCCCCTTCTGTCCGATGACGACGTACAGCAGACCGTCGGCTTCCTCCGGGTTGGGATCGTTCAGGTGGAGCGCGATGAACGTCTCCTCGCTGACCCACTTCCAGACGTGGGCGGGCGTGTAATCACGACGGTCGCCCTCGATTTCCATCTGTTCCTCGTTGAACGGTTCGTCGTCGAAGCGGTCCACGAGGGCCTGGAGGTCGGTATCCGCTTCCTCGCCATCGTCGTCGTCATCGTCCGTATCGTCGTCGACTGCCGCTTCGTCATCGTCCTGGTCGTCATCCATGCCGTCGGCTGCCTCGTCGTCAGCGTCGACGTCGTCGTCGCCGCCGACGCAGCCGGCGAGTGCCACCGCGCCGCTCGCACCGAGTACCTGAATCGCACGTCGCCGATCGAGGCGGAGTCGATTGTCTGTCATACAATCCAACCGACGAGTCCGGGGTCAATGGGGGTATGTCGGTGTTGGTTTCGCCGGACACATCCGGGTCAGGTATATACTTGTTCCGCGAGGGTGGTGTCCGGATAGCTGTCCAGAACGCGCACTCAGGGCGGCGTCTCTGCCACGTCGTCGGCCGCATACACCCGAACACCGGTCGGCTGTTTGGTAAACTGGCCGAGCGCTCGAGCGACGATGCAGTCGACGCCGGTCTGGGCGGCGATGTCGAGGGTCTGCTGGCTGAGAATGCCATCGAGGATGACCGTCGACACGTCCTCTGTCCCCTCGAGTGCCGAGACCACGTCGTTTGCCTCGACGTCGTCGATGACTGCAGCCTCCTCGTCGAGGAGTCTGGCCCGGTCCGTCTCCGCACGGATGATCTCGGTCGTGTGCTCGTAGACGTTCTCTGGGTCGCCTCGATCGTCGTCTCGACGTCCATCTTCGTCTGGAGGGGCGTCAGCGACGTTCGCGCTCGTCTTCGGCGAGGGCGACCTGGTTCCATCCGGACCCCCTTGGACCGTGCTCCCAGTCTTGGCAGCCACCGTCGACGCCTCCTGCGGTCGACGGGGATCGGCCTCTGACGCAGGTGCGTGCTCGGATCCCTCCGTCTCGGCACCCTCGTTCGCGGCTGGCTCGGGCCGTGCCGGTGCTGGCGTAGCGCTGCCGTCCGTCGCCGCGATAGCGTTCCGGGGATCGTTCGTGCTCGAGACGGCCTGGAACGGGACCTTGTTTCGGAGCGCGGTGAACAGTTGGGTGTGATCGAGGTCCTCTACCGACGCCCCCTCGGGAGCGAAGGTCACGTAGTCGATGTCGGCCACCTGTGCGAGTTCCTCGAAAATCAGGTCCCCACCACGGTCACCGTCGAGAAAGACCGTCACTGTCCGATGTCGAGTGAGTTCGGCGACGGCGTCGGGCACGCTTGTTCCCTCGACGGCGATGGCGTTTTTCACGCCGTATTTGAGCAACGTGAGGACGTCGGAGCGACCCTCGACGATGATGATGGCGTCGCTGTCGGTCACCCGCGGGCCGGCGGGTAGCCCCTCGTACTCGGTAATGTCCTCGACGCGAACGTACTCGCGAACCTCCGCGAGGATCTCTTCGGAGGACATCACGGAGTCGTCGAAACCGGTTCGAAGGAGCTCCTTCGCGCGTTCGACGACGTCCTTGCGCGTCGCGGCCCGAACGTCTTCGATCTCGGCGATCTCGAAAGTCGCTCGACAGGGGCCGACACGGTCGATCGTCTCGAGGGAGGCCGCGAGCGTCGCCGTCTCGACCTTATCGAGGCTCGTGGCGATCGTCAGGCTCCCGTGGGAGGTCCCGCTGGTGCTCGAGATTTCGACGTCGATGCGCCCGACCTTCTGGGATTGGCGCAGGTCTCGGAGATCCAGTTCGTTGCCCAGCAGCCCCTCCGTCTGCCCGAAGATTGCGCCGACGACGTCACTACGCTCGACCACGCCATCGGCCGTGACGTGTGCGCGGATGCGGTATTTTGCGGTGTCGTCCATGCGAGATCAGCCCCGGTGAACCGAACGCCACGTGTCGTCCGGATGTTCGTTGATCGATTGTTGGTGCGTCGCTGGCAAATACCTGTTGACCGGGGGAGCCGTCCGTGCCGGAGGTTCACAGTCACCTGTTTTCACGGGCGAAGGACCGCTCGCGTTTCACTCAGCACCTCGAGGTCGGCCTCGAGGTAGTTCGCCAGCCGCTCGAGGAACTGATCGTCACCCGGCTGTGTCTCGCCACCGGCCGTCGAAAGGCGGAGTGGAATCTCCTCGAGTGCCCTCGGGTCGTACTCGCCCGCCATCACGATCGAAAACAGCTCCCGTGGGGTGACCGGATCGCCGGCCTCGAGGGTCGCCGCGACACCCTCGAGTGAGTCGCCGACTTCGGTGTCGACGTCGAAGGTCACCTCCACGGAGACGTTTTCGCCCGCGGCTTTCGCGGCCATGGCCTCCTCGGAGGCCCGCACGGCGGGGATCACCACCGTCTCGAAGTCGAGGCCCTGCTCGGCGGTACCGATGTAGGTGAACGCGAGCATCGCTCGCAACCCGTCGAGGAAGGCGTCGTCGGTGTGAACGTCGTCGAACACCTGTCGGCGATCCTTCTTCGACAGCGTGTGCAAGAGGAGGTCGAAGTCGAGGATGGCGTCCTCGATCCGGTTGCGAATCCTGGCTTCGGCATTCCGTCGTGACTGCTCGTGGCTTAACTCGCGCTCACCGAGGAGGAACTCCCGGTCGGCTGGCGAGAGCACCCCGCGGTCACGGTCGCGATCGATGTCGGCGTTCATAATTCGATATCGATTATGCATACGCAATTTCTATCCAAATCGCTATAGTCGTTCGCATCTCACGTCCGGTAATGACGTCCTCGAGCAGGTGGATGGCGCGAACGGGCTCTCTGAGCGCCGCCACTGGATCCGTACATCGGGTGATTCGATAGATGGCTGATGACCTCGCGGGTCGCTACGCCGACCTCGTGGTCGGTCACAGTACACTCGTCGTGTTGATCGTGCTCATCCTGACCGGAGTGATGGTCGCCGGGTTCGTCCTCAACGAGACCGAGGACGCCGGCATCGGGGAATTCGAAACCGACTCCGAGGAGACTGCCGCCCTCGAGTACATCGACGACCGCTACGACACCGACGACCGGGTCGTCTCACAGATCGTAATCCGTGATCCGATGATCGGGAGTGACGGCGAACGCCACAGCGACGCCGACGCCAACGCCACCGCGAACGTCCTGACCAGGGAATCGTTCATCGAGGGCCTCGCGTTCCAGCAGGAGGCGCGTGCGAACGACTCGATCAACGCCACCCTCGACGACGACGGCTTCGTCGGCCTCGAGAACGTCGTCGCCACGGCCGCGGTGTTCGAGGATCGTGCTGCGGACGGTGCCGGTCCACCCGACACGAGCGAGCCTACGCTCGAGGAACAACTCGACGCTCTCGAAGACCGCTCGGACGAGGAGTTCGAGACGCTCCTCGCGGACGTACTCGACCCGGAGGCCGAGACGCCGGGTGAGGACCCTGTTGACTTCCTCCCACGTTCCGCCGAGACGGGTGATCTCGAGGCCGAGTCCCGCATCGTCTTTCTCTTCCAGGTCGATGACACCGGCGAGGACGAGGAGCCACAGGCGGCCTACGATGCGCAGGTCGCGGTCGCCTCGGTGTTCGACGATCGGTTCGACGGCGGGTTCGTGTTCGGCCAGGGCATCAGCGACCAGGCCTCCGTCAACGCAGTCGGCGACAGCTTCGCCATCATCACGCCAGTCGCGCTCGTCCTCGTGTTGTTCGTCCTTGGCGTGACCTATCGGGACGTCGTGGACGTCCTGATCGGGCTGTTCGGCATCGGCGTCGTCATGGCCTGGCTCGCGGGCCTCATCGGCTGGCTCCAGATCCCCAGTAGCCAGCTGCTGATCGCCGTCCCCTTCCTGCTGATCGGGCTCTCCATCGACTACTCGTTACACGTCGTCATGCGATATCGGGAGGCTCGAGCGGGAACGCTTTCGGCGGTCGAGGAATCCGAACTGGCGACGGACAGTGCCGGCGACGGGGCTGATGGTGCGAGCCAGTCCGATGCAGTGACCGACCACGCCAGTATTCGCGGGGGCATGATTCTCGGCCTCGGGGGCGTCGTCCTTGCCCTCGCCGCTGCCACCTTCTCGACGGGGGTCGGCTTCCTCTCGAACGTCGTCAGCCCGCTTCCCGCCATCCAGGACTTCGCCGTCCTGAGTGCCGGGGGGATCCTCGCGACGTTCGTCGCCTTCGGCCTCTTCGTCCCTGCACTGAAGGTGGAGGTAGATGGTCTACTCGAGGGCCGATTCGGGTGGAATCGGGCCAAACCCGCCTTCGGCGTGACGCCGGGTCCGATCAACCGGGCGCTCTCGGGTGGCGTCGCGCTCTCACGGAAGGCCCCACTGGCCGTCGTCCTCGTCGCGTTCCTCGTCGCCGCAGGGGGTGTGTATGGGGCGACGGGCATCGACACGGAGTTCAACGAGGCCGACTTCCTGCCACAGGACGCCCCCGAGTGGGCGAAATCCCTCCCAGGGCCGCTCGCCGCGGGAACCTACACGATCGCCGACGACGCCGCCTACCTCGCGGATAACTTCCAGGATCGGGACGCTGACTCACAGGCCCAAGTACTGTTGCGTGACGACGGCGGAGGCGGTGACGGTACGAACGGCATCACCGACCCCGATACCCTCAGCGCAATCGAGGCGGCCCGCTCGAGCGTCGATGGCGAGGGGACCATCACCGTCGGTGCGGACGGCACGGCTGCAGTCCAGGGGCCACTCTCGGTCATCGAGGACGTCGCGGCGGAGAACGAGACGGTGGCCGAGGCACTCGAGGAACGTCGGGACGGCGAGGACGCGGTCCCAACCGAGGACCTCGAGGGGCTCTACGACGTCCTCTTCGCGGCCGACGAGACCGCTGCCTCGACGGTCCTCGAGCGAACGGACGACGGTGCGTACGAATCCGCCCGCCTGACCATCGACGTTCGCGGCGACGCCTCGGCCCAGAGCGTCGCCGACGACTCCCGAGCGTTCGCCGACGACATCGAGACGGCAGCACCGGTGACCGCCGTCGCCACGGGCGGCCCGATCACCACCGCCGTCGTGCAAGACGCCCTGCTCGAGACCCTGACCCAGGCGCTCGCGGTGACGCTCGTCGTCATCTTCACGTTCCTGACGGTGCTCTACTGGGTGCGCCACCGGGCGCTCTCGCTCGGACTGATGACGCTCGCCCCGGTCGTGGCGGCACTGGCCTGGCTGCTTGGAACGATGGCCCTACTCGACATTCCGTTCAACAGCGAGACGGCGGTCATCACCAGCCTCGCGATCGGGTTGGGTGTCGACTACGCCATCCACGTCGCCGAACGCTTCTTCGACGAGCGAGACCGACGCGGGACCCTCGAGGCAGCCCTGACGGCCACCGTGACGGGCACCGGTGGCGCGCTCCTGGGGAGTGCCGCGACCACCGCCGCCGGCTTCGGCGTGCTGGCACTCGCACTCGCCCCCCCGCTCCAGCGGTTCGGTCTCGTGACGGGACTGGCAATCATCTACGCCTTCCTCGCGTGTCTGACCGTGCTTCCGTGTCTACTCGTCGTCAGGGAACGCCTTCTCGAGCGATTCGGATAGGGACCGACGCACAACGCCTATCACTCCAGGTCTCGACACCTCAGGTATGACCGCTGGCGATCGACTGCGAGCGTTGGGTGATCGACTCGCCAGCGTGATGCACTCGTATGCCCTCCTTTCGGTTCCAGATCATCCGGCCCACGGCGGTATTGCTGGCACCCGGACCGACGACGGTGCCGAGCGTGACGCCTCGGATACCGAGCTCGACGCGTCCGACGACGACACTCGCCAGTAAGGGGAGTAACAAAGCTCTCGAGCAGTCACAACGTGTTGCATCTCGCAATACGAGTACAGATCCCGGTCCTCGATCCGACCGTTCGTGGGCGGTGCCTAACAAAGCCCGTCGGCCGGCGACGTCAACCCACTATGGCCGGGAGTGACGACGAGCAGCCCTCTGGACTCGGGTTGCTCGTCCTGATTGCGCTGGTGGCCCTCACCGTGTTCGGCACCACAGTCCTCGTGTTTCCCGACGCGGGGCCGGCCCTGCTGACTGACGCGGACCCCCGCGACGAGCCCTCGCCCCTCCCGACCACCTGGACTACGTCCCCGTTCGTCGACGACGGGACCACGTCTTCGGCCACGGCGGCCGGGAACAACTCGAGTGACGAGACGGCTGCAAACGCGACTGACGGAAACGAGTCGACTCCCGTGTCGTCGAACGACACCCGGGGACCACCCACGACCGGCCCGGACGCTGCCGCGGCGAACGTCTCGACGCCGGCTGACGTTCGCGGGGCTGCCAATGGGTCGCCGGCGGACGTCGCCAACGGAACGGGACCACCGGGGAACGGGTCCGGAGGCGCGGGACCGCCCGAAGACGCTGGCCCACCCGAGGACCTGCCGGCGACGCAAACCGACAGCGGGGCACCCTCGCCACCGGGTGCAGATGGGAACGAAAGCGACGCCAGAGATGCGCCTCTCCTGGATACCGATTCCGCAAACGGCGGGGAAGCGATGGACAGGAGGGATGGTTCGTCGGTCGTCGCCGACCGCCGGAACGCGTGATCGAGCGGCCTGGGTCGCTTTCACCCTCGAGCGCTCATGGCTGGCCCCACCACTCGAACGACCTGAGTCGCCCCCAGACTCGAGCCCACCGTCCCCGCTGTCAGTCCTGTGGATCCGTCGGCGAATCCGAGTGGGCCCGGACCCACAGTTCCCCGATCCGGGAGAGACGGGTGCGATAGGACTTCCCGTGTTCCTCGCGCTCGATGTAGCCCTTTCCGCCCGGGCCGAGGCGGTCGACGTTGTAGATTACCTTCGAGCGGAAGCTGTCGGTGTACTCCTCGTTGAGTTCGCGGGCGAGCGCTTCCGCGAGTTCTGAGACCGACTCGAACTCTCCGTCGTCGCCGAGTTTGTAGAGGATGAGCTCCTCGAACGGCTTGACACTCGAGAACGAGGCCACGGGGAGTTCGACGATGTGCTCGCCGTCGATCTCCTTCGCGCCGATGGTCGTCCCGCGCTCGTCGAACTCCGCGAGGAGTTCCCGGGCGCTCTCGAGGCGCTCGGCCAGGCGGCCGTTGTCGATAGCGTCACTACCGGGGTCACCATCGGCCCCGTGCGGTTCGTCGAGCAGCCCCTCGAGCAACGCCGACTGCTCGCGCAGTTCCTCCGCGAGTTCGGTCTCGAGATACTTTTCCGGGGCGGTGTAATAGGTGTGGATCTGGTCGCGGTCGTCCTCACGTTCGACCATCAGCGAGTGAGCGGCGGTGGCGAAGGCGAAGCTCACCGTTCGGGGCATCGCAGCGACGTTGACCCAGACCTCGTGACCCCGGTCGAGTTCCTCGGTGATCAGGTCGAAAGCCTGCTCGAACGCCTCGTCGTAGTCGTAGACGTCCTCGAGGATGAACCGCTCCGTGGTCGCCCCCAGGAGGTTCTGGAAGTCCGTTTCGAGTTTCGTCGAGAGGTGGCGGGAGTACTCGACGTTTGCCTCGCTGCCGACGGCCCCCTCGAGCAGGATGACGTGGTCGACGGTGTACTGATCGCGCACGAGGGGAGCGATCAGCCGGTCGTAGTCGAAGCCGACCGGGACGATGTGCGTTTGCATACCTTCGCTTGGGGGGTGAGGGCCGTAATGGTACTGGTGTCCGGCGGTTGTGTGGCCGCCGTCGTCTCCACATCCCAGGAGCGACGCCGTGCTGGATGTCAGCTTCGGTGCACCTCAGACGGCCGAAAACACCCGTCCCGTCCCTCGAGTGTGGCGACACTCGAGCGTGACAGATCTACCCTGGAACGCTCTCGGTCGTCACTTTGGTCCCGACCGTCCCCATCAGGAGGGGTGTTGGTGGCGTAACTGCTCGGCGACGATGCCGGGAACGGGTGTCCGGCAGTCCGTACACAGCCACGTGGGGGTGTGGCCGCCGGATTCTTTCTCGAGGTCCTGGCGATACTCGAGGGTGGCACCACAGAGACAGCGGTAGGTTTTCGGCGACATGTCGATTGACTCCTTCTTGTGAATCGGTTCGTCTCGACCGCTCGGGGTCTCACTCGCCCTCGAACTCGAGAGCGGCGGAGTTGATACAGTAGCGCTCGCCCGTCGGTTCGGGGCCGTCCTCGAAGACGTGGCCGAGGTGGCCACCACAGGTGGCACACAGGACCTCCGTCCGACGCATGCCGTGGCTGGTATCGAGTCGCGTCTCGATCACGTCTTCGTCGGCATCGTAGAAACTGGGCCAGCCACAGCCAGAGTCGAACTTCGTGCCCGACTCGAACAGCGTCGCCCCACACCCTGCACAGTCGTAGCTCCCGTCTGCCTTGTGGTCGACGTACTCGCCCGAAAACGGGCGTTCGGTGCCGGCCTCCCGAAGGATTCGGTACTCCTCCTCGGAGAGGTGCTCACGCCATTCGGCGTCGGTCTCCGGCAAGTCCTCGCGCTCGAGTGATCGATCCTGGCTCATGGCTGCACCTGGGGTCTCAGGGGCTTGAGTCTGTTCCCAACGGCAGGGGGCTCCTCACCGCCCCGTGATCACGTTCGTACTCTCACACTCGGGGCACTGGGTCATGCGACCGAGCCCGGGGACGTCCACGCGAAGCCACTGGTCGTCTCCGCCCGGTGCTTCGAAGCCGCAATTCAGACAGCGCGAGTGGCTGAGGCTGGGTGTTTCGAGTGCCATACTGACAACTATGCCAGGCCCCCACATAGGCGTTTTTTCCGCCGGTGGTGAAGTTCCCCTTCGCTGACAGGAAGCGCTAGCGACTGGCGAGTGCCCCGCCGATGGCCCCGAAGACGAGCGGGTACACGAGGCCGACGAAGACGACCGACATGAGCGGGTCAGGCGCGAACGTCGCGCTGAAACTCACGTCTCCGATGGAGACCTCGTCACTCGCCTCGAACAGCACGGTACCGATCAGCGCGAGCGGGAGGTAGCCGAGCACCACCGACCCACCGGCGACGACACCATCCGTCGGCTCCGCCGATGCCTCGAGTGCACGATTGCCCACGAGATAGCCTGCGGCCACGAGGAGGACGATCGGCACGAGATAGAACACGGGTTCGGGCAACTGGGTGCTCTCCTCGGCGATCAGATTGAACCGTTCGGTCCCTTCGACGAATCCGCCCGCGGAGGCGGTGAACTCGCCCTCGACGAAGTGAGCGTTGTAGAAGACGATGCCGAGCAACTCGAACGCCGAATCGGACTCGTGACCCCCGAACTCCGAGTCGACGACCGCGAGGACGTACGTGAGGACGTACCCCACGACGAAGGCGGCGATGCCCGCGACTGTACCCTCGATCAACGGGACGCCCGCCAGGGACTCCTCGTCATCGGTGGAGGACATGTCTGGACGGTGTTACCCTACGACGATAAACGTTGGTTTCATAGGTGATTGGCGTGGTACCTGCCAAATCTGTCGGTGCCTGGCCTCGAGCGACGGATTCAGGACGATCCCAACCCGAGTGGGGATCATGAACGAGTCAGATCGATCGCGCTGGCGGCGACAGACTCACGTGCGGGCCACTCGCGAGTTGTGGGGGGTGCGGTGGCAATGAATCCTGCACGACTGCGGCCGATCTATCTCGTGGGCATCGTGCTCAACACCGGGGCGCTGGTGTATGCCGTGTCCCTGGGTGAGTACCTGTTCGCGAGTGCCTTCGTCTTCGTGATCGTGTATCTCATGTTTCGGTACCGGACGACCTACAGTAGCCACTGAACGTCACTGTACACTCCCTCACGATACCATGGCTCAGAACCGGTGACAAACCGGTTCTGAGCCGACTCGCCATGAGGGTGTGTAAATCGTTTTCAGTTTTCACGATAGCGGTGTCCGCACCGCCCGGTCAGGACGGTCACCGTTGGTGCTGGCGGTGGCGGTGACGGCGTCAGAACCCAACGAGTGGCGCCATCGCGAAGATCGAGGCGAACGAATCCCGCAAAAAAACGAGTGCAATACCAGCGCTGATGACGGCGATCGTCCAGACGATCATGATGTACATGATCTCCCGGGTGAACGACTCGTCCTCACCCGCCATACTCGAGCTGTGCTGACTCATCAGACAGAAGTTCACCCGCCGGGAATATAAAGGACTCGCACGGCGCCGGCCGGCTGTGTGACTCGGTTGGCTCGGCGTTTCTGGCGGGGTGCTGTGCAAGCGGCGTTGCCGTGGTCGTTGAGACTGGTGTCTCACGTCAGCGCCGAACGCTTATCGCAGGAGGGGCACTCGGCGATTCACTGGGGCAGAGCCCCTCTCAGGCGATATCCTGTCGTTGCTTCCCGGTGATTGCCGATTCGGACGGCTACTTATCGGCACCGCGGTACAGCAACCTGTCTCAGTATTCGTCGTCGCTGTCGTCGTCGGTTGCCATCTCGTCGTCATCGTCGTCGGGCATCGCGTCGACGACCACCTCGAGGTCGAACGCTTCCTCAGCGGGGGCGTCTTCAGGGGCGAGGTAACCGACCGCGAACGCGGTGTACACGGTGCCCGCTTCGGGTTCGACCGGGAAGGTTTCGACGATGTCGCCGTCGTTGTCGTCGGTGGCGGGTCTCACCTCGAGTTCGTAGGCGTCAGGGGGGACCTCCAGGGCGTCGGCCTCGCCGAAGCCGACGTCCTCGAAGAGGACGGTTTCGCCGTCGCCGACGGTGACGTCGACATTCGGCGCATCGGGGGCGGCGTGGACGAGGCGGACGCGTGCGTCGTCGCCGGGGTCGCTCACGTCGTCCTCGAAGACGTCGGGGGCGAACGGCTGGTTCTCTTCGGCGAGTTCGCCCAGAGCGGCGACGGTGAACGCGCCCGCAGGAACCTCGAGTTCCTCGTCGAAGACGACGGTGTCGGGGTCGTCGGCGGCGGTGATCATCACCTCGTAGCTGCCCGCGGTGACCTCGAGGTAGTCGCTGACGGCCCGGAACGGGACGTCCTCGAGGACGGCGTCGCCGTCGATGTAGACGTCGACGTTGGGGGCGTCGGGTGAGAGGTGAGCGACCCGGAGGGTTGCCATTTCGTCGGCGTCCGCATCCTCGTCGTCGTCCATCGCCTCGTCGTCGTGGTCATCGTCTTCGTCGTCGTGGTCGTTCATCGCCTCATCGTCGTGGTCCTCGTCGTCGTCCATCTCCTCGTCTTCATCGGGTCCTGCCTGGTCGTCATCGTCACCGAGACAGCCAGCGAGGGCGAGGACACCAGTTGCACCAGCGAGGGTCAGTACGCGGCGTCGGGTTTGTCGGGGGGACATCAATCAACGATATGGTAGCAATGGTCATTTGAACAATCCCTAACTATGCAAAGTAGTGATTAGAAGGTCTGAAAGTAACATTAAATAGACTTTTGAATCTCAAGGGAATCGATCAAAGAAATAATTTTTTTCTTATGATTCTCTCCCTCGAGACTCACCAGCTCCACAGCGCGTTCGTCCCGTGGAACCGCGAGAGAATCAGGAGGAACGTCACCGATCCCGTGAGCGCGAACGCGCCACCGACGTAGAACACCGACGCCATGGTGAACCCAGTCATGAGTTCGCCGGCGATGAGCGGGCCGGCGATCGACCCCGGTCGCCAGACCAGCTCGCGGATGCCGAAACTCGAGGCGACTCCACCCTCACTGGTGCCCTCGTCGGCGAACAGCGCCATGCTGGCCGGTTCGCGGAAACTGTCGGCGACGCCCAACAGCCCGGAGATTACGAGCAGCGGGAGAAACGCCTGGGAGAGCGTTCCGAGGTACGGATACGTCGCGGGTAACGCGAGGGCGGCCCCGATCGTGGGGGTGAGCGGCACCAGGAAGGCGATCAGTCCATAAGCGGTGCCGCCGGCGAAGACGAACAGCGCGCGACCGTACCCATCCGAGAGCCGACCCGTGAAGGGCTGACAGATCATGTTGGTGAACTTCTCGGCGGCGACGATCATCGAGACGGCGAACGCTCCCATGGCGATCCCACCCTGAGCGGCCGAGACGCCGGCGAAGACGGCCGTCCACGTGCGGACGATCTCGACCGAGAAGGCGTACTGGAACCGAAAACTCGAGAGCGTGAGGATGCGTCGGTTGAGTGCCAGCCCCGTGAAGGGAAACCCCTCGACGCGGGTTTCGTCCGGCTCGAGGTAGCGGTAGGTGCCGAACCAGGCGACGAACAGCACGCAGACGATGATGGCGAAGATGGGGCCGAAGCCGTACTGATCGTACAGCAGGCCCGCGCTGAGGCTGCCGACGATCGACGCCGCGAAGTTCGCCGCGTTTGCCTTCCCGATGTGATTCGCGCGGGTGCCGACGTCGGCGATCTGTCCCACCAGCGAGAGCCCCATCAGGCTCGAGCCGGTGACGGCCACCCCCTGGAGCAGCCGGAGGAGGATGAACGAGGCGCTCGAGTCCACGAGCGGAAACAGGGCGTAGACGACGATACTCAGCCCCAACACCAGCAAGAGGACGAGCCGTTTGTCGAAGCGATCTCCACCCCAGGCCAGCGGGACGATCGAGAGCGCCTTCCCAATGGTGTAGCCGGAGGCGTAGAGCCCGATGATGATGCCAGAACTGATCGTGACGCCCAAAATCGTCGTGCTCGAGGGTTCGAGCACCTCGATGTAGAAGGGGAGCAGGGTGACGAGGGTGATGAAGCCAAACCCCTCGGCGAACCGCGAGAGATAGAGTGCCCAGAACTGTTTCCGGTCGGCTGTCACTGGTGGGTGGTTCGAGGGGCCAGGGAAAGATATTTCGAATCGAAGGACAGCCTCCCTCGCTCGAGCGGCGTCGATGGCCGCTCGCGGTCACCTCGCGAATCGGCCCTGGTGAATCCGCCCGGTGACACGCGAGCCCGTGATCGCCACCAGCGGCCGTGGCCACATCTCGAGCCTGGCCAGGGGCTCGAGCGTCGACGGCCAGGACGCTGAGGCCTCGACCGCCGGTGTGTGTGCGATTCCTCCCGCCAAAACGGTGTCGACGGCCTGCCGTCGATCCCCCGCATCGGTGTGACTCGTGAGTGCCCACTCGCGTCGGGGCGTCCGTCCGAGCCGCGACCGAGGAGCCTCGAGGTGACAGGTGCCCTGGGCCGTCTCGAGGGTGGTTCGTATCGAGCGTGGACCGTCGGTCACCGAGATCGTCGCCAGCTCCTTCGGGTACCCCCAGCACTCCCGCCCGAGCGCGACCGAGGCCTCGCTGGTGACGGGGAGCCAGTGGACGTAGCCGCCGAGGCGGTTGGCGAGCGCTGGAAGGTGACGGAGCGATGGCCAGCCACCATCGAGGGTCGGCACGATGACCGCAAACTCGTCGTAGGGATCGATACCCTCGACGCCGACGTGATGGTAGCTGACGCCCGCGAGGACGACGGCACCGATCCCTGGGCCCAGCGGGACCGGTTCGAGGTCGGCCGGGAGCACCGCCTCGAGTGCCGATCGACGGGCCGGGAGGATCACGCCGCCGATTGTCGCCTCGACCTCGAGGGGGTAGGTCACGACGTGGCCCGTCGAGAGTCGCCGGCTGCCCGGTGGCCCTGGTTCGGGATCCATGCGCGAGGGTTGACGTGGTTCGAAATAAGTTGTCGGGGTCGCGATGAGTGAGATACACACGACCCGTTCGTATCGCCGGCGCGGACCGCTAGCGTTTTGCGGGCCGCGTCCGTGGTCGGGAGCGATGACCGCGACGCTCCCGGATCGTGCACCCCTGCCGCGGTACCTGGCTCCCGTGCCGGCGGCCCTCGAGGACTTCGGGCTCCGTTTCGTCTGGCTGATCGTGGCGATCAACCTCGTCGGGACGGCCTTCGGGTTCTGGTACTACCAGGCGCAGCTGGCGGCGACGCCGATGGTGATGTGGCCCATGGTGCCCGATAGCCCGCTGGCGACGCTCGCGATTGCCCTCGCCCTCGCGGCCTGGAAACTCGGCCACGAGCTACCGTGGCTCACCGCCATCGCCTTCTTCGGCAATATCATTCTCGGGCTGTGGACGCCCTATACCCTGCTCGCGTTCTACGACACCTACGCGTCGTTCACCCACCCGCTGATGTTTCAGTTTCTCTTCTGGAGTCACCTCGGGATGGTCGTCCAGGCGTTCATCCTCCATCGTATCACCGACTTCCCCGTCTGGGCGGTGGCCGTCGCCACCGCCTACTACGCGTTCAACCTGATCGTGGACTACTTCGTCCCGATCGTCGGCGAGCCCCACCATACGTCGATTCCGGTCGCCCGCGACGAACCGATGTTCCTCGGCGCCGACGCAATCGGGGTGATCGCTGCCGGCGAGGTGTCGTTCACCATGTTGGCGCTCTTTTTCGCGCTGGCGACCCGCGTCAAACTGTGCGAAGCCAACGCCGACTCGTGAGTGCCGGTTCGCTCACGAAACCGCCTCGAGTCGCGCCAACCAGCCGATGACGCCGACGAGGACACCCGCGAGGCCCACGGGGAGCCACATCGCGACGGCGATCGACGTCGGTTCGGCCACGAATCCCATCAGGGTCGGCACGATGGCAATTCCGGTATGACATCCTCCGCGCCGTGAACGGCGCGGTTTCCTCCGTAGGAGTCTCAGTCGGTCTACGACTCGCCGGAAGCAACATTCCCGTCACGGTGGACGGTACTCGGGTCTGTGCGCTGTTCTTTGGGACGGGGAGAGCGTGGTGACTCCAGCCATTCGTGGCTGTCCCACTCGAACCGCACGGGCCGTGCCATCGGCCTGACTGCCTGTTCTGTCTGCCGCCTCAGGAACTTTTCTGACGCCGTAAGGTCGGCGTGGCCCTCGAACCCACATGGACAGGTGAGCGTGTCCTGATGTCGTGTTGTTCGGTCTGTCGAACCACACTGCGGGCACTCTTGGCTGGTCCATGCTTCCGACCGCACCTCGACCGAGATACCGTATTCCTCGGCGGTGCAGGCCAACCGTTCAGTAAATTGCTTGAACGCCCAGAAGTTGTGGGTCTTGGCGTTCGTTTCGACCGACCAGTGCGTGTCCAACACATCGGTCAACCCACCGATATACACTGTGTCCACGCCTTTGGCGTACAGCCGTTCGATGAGATCACGACATAGTGCTTCTTGGGCGTGATCACGGCGACGAGTCCGTTTCCGGTACAGCCGCCGAATACGTTCACTACTGTATCGGCCTTCCTGTAGCTTGGACTGTAACCGGGTGATCTCTCGCGTGGTCTCACGGAACCTGTGGAACAACTCACGGCCTTCATACAGGTATTGTTCGCCGGTCGTGGTGGTACAGGCGACGAGATTATTCGCACCAATGTCCAGAGCGGCCTTCTCCGAGGCCAGTGGAGTGTCCCGTGTCTCGTCAGAAACAGTCACGGGTTGCGAAGCTCGGAAGGTGCTATCAGTCTCGTCGTACCACAATTCCAACCGGCCTTGGTCTTCGTATTCGGGCCAGTTCGGGTTGCCGACGATTTCCAGCCGAAGACGGCTTTTCGGGCTGTTGTGCCTGTCTCGAAGGTTTTCACCAACTACCATCTCAAGTCGGGAACGCTCGCCCCATTCAACACTGTATGCGTCCTTTCGGACGACGCCTTTGAGAACACGTCCGTCGTCTTCGTTACCACGGAAGCCCGGCGGTTCCGGGTGTTCCGTGACCGACGCGTTCGACTCGTCGTGAAACTTCTTCTTGTTCTCGAAGAATCCACGCCACGCTTCGGTGTTTGCTCGCCGGACAGTTTGGGCAGTGGAAGCGGCGAGAACGTCTTTGTATTTACCTTCGATTCTTCCGGTGTCAGCGTCCCACACGTCGCCCTCGAAACCGTCCTCATCGTTGTAGCGCATAAGGCGCTGGTAGTTAATCTCGTTCCAGAGAGCGGCGGAAGCGTCCAACAGGTCGCGTAGCACCTGCTCATCGTCGTCGGTGAGCGGTCGCACGGCGAACGTGTTGGCACGCCTCACGACGACAGATTGTTAGGTTGCCGTGCATAAAAGACCGTTGGACCATGCGACCAAACGTAGAAATAACTCACACGTTACAGGGACGTATCAAAGACTTCGCAGAGGAACGCGACCTGACGCTATCAGAAGCCTATACAGAGTTGTTAGAAGCCGGACTCGACAC
>LKND01000069.1 GCA_001564275.1 Natrialbaceae archaeon Tc-Br11_E2g14
CATGTTGAGCGGTGCCATCGCGGCTGCCGTAGTGTTCCCGCTGACGTGGCTCTTGATCCGAGCCGCCGAAGTGGACGCCGAACGGGCGTTCGGTATCGTCGTCCGCCAGCGCAACCTCGAGATCACGCTCAACAGTCTCACGCTGATGGGCAGCGTCACCGTACTCTCCGTCCTGATCGGGGTCCCTCTCGCCGTACTGACCGTCCAGACGGACCTCCCATATCGGCGGTTCTGGACCATCGTCATCGCGTTACCGCTTGCGATCCCGAGCTATATCGGGGCCTTCGCGTTCGTGTCGGTGTTTCGGCCGCGCGGAATCATCCAGTCCTGGATCGAGCCGCTTGGGGTCACTGAACTCCCCTCGATCTACGGGCTGCACGGGGCGATACTCGTCATCACTCTCTACACCTATCCCTACGTGTTCATCACCACGCGAGCGGCCCTCAAATCGTTCGACACGTCCCTCCTGGACGCCGCCGTCACCCTCAAACACACCCGCTGGGAGGCGTTCAAGCGTGTAACGGTACCCCAGATATGGCCGGCGGTCACCGCCGGGGCACTCCTGGTCGCCCTCTACGCTGTCTCTGACTTCGGGACTCCCGCATTCCTCCAGGCAGAGGTGTTTACCCGCCAGATCTACCTCGAGCATCGCTCACTCGGGGGCACCCATTACGCGGCGTTCCTCTCGTTACAACTCGTTGCCATCACGATGGTCATCATCGCCCTCGAGTCCCGAATCAGCGGCAACGAAACCCTCTACACGGGGCAGACGGCCAAACACGACAGCAAGCCGTTCAGACTGGGTCGGTGGAAGTGGCCAGCGACGGCAGCCTGTGGCCTGTTAGGGTTCGTGACGCTCGTGCTACCGATTCTGATCTACACTCACTGGTTGGTCACGGTCGACACCGATCGCGCCGGGACGTTCGATTTCGAACTCATCTACGCCGTGAACTCCATCGGCGTCGCGGGGGTCGCCGCAATAGTCGCCACACTGCTCGCCCTGCCCGTGGCGTATCTGGCCGCCCGTCATCACTCACCCCTGACCTGGCTCTTCGAGCGGGCCACCTACATCGGCTTTGCCGTCCCCGGGATCGTTATCGGGCTGGCACTGGTGTTTTTCGGCGCGAACTACGGCGGCATCTTCTACCAGTCGATTCCGATCCTGGTGTTCGCGTACGTCGTCAGGTTTATGCCACAGTCCGTCGGTTCGACACGCACCTCGGTGTTACAGGTCGATCCGAAACTCACAGAAGCCGCGCGAACGCTCGGGCGAGACACCACGGACACCTTCCGGACCGTGACGCTCCCGCTCATTGCCCCCGGTCTCGCGGCGGGAGCTGCACTCGTATTTCTCACGACGATGAAGGAACTCCCCGCGACGTTGCTGCTGCGGCCGACCGGATTCGAGACGCTCGTCACGAGAATCTGGGCCGCAGAGAGCGCCGCCGTCTACGGACAGGCGGCCATTCCCGCCCTGATTCTGATCGTCGTCTCCGGTCTCTCGATGGTGGTTATCCTGCGACAGGAAGACCTGTGAACCGCCGGGATGGGTCGGTGGCACGTCGAACCCGTTCGTCGTGGCGACACACATCCGCACTCTTAAGTCGATCCCGCAATTTGTTCCGTCCAATATGGAGTACGCACTCGAGATCGACGGGACGCCCGAAGTCGTCCCAGGGGGAACGGGCATTCTCCTCCTGCATCCCTCGACAGGCGAGACCGACCGCATCGACACCGACTTTCTCAAAACCGACACCGACTCCTTTCTCGTCGTCTCGACGCGCACCACGGCCCGCGAAGTCACCCAGAAACTCGAGTACTACGACGTCGACGAATCCCGCGCCGTCATCCTCGACACCCTGAGCATCGAACGCGGCTACTCCAGGCGCGCGGGTGAAAACGTCCACTACGTCGCCGCTCCCGACGACGTCGACGGCATCGTTCACCAGGTCGAACGCTTCCTCGAGAACCACGACGGCAAGGTCAGGATCAGTTTCGACTCGGTGACCGAACTCGCCTACTACGCCGGCGAGGACGAGGCCCTCGAGACGATGGAACGCATCGTGGAGTTGCTCGAAGCCCACGACGCCGTCGGCCTCTTTCATCTCTCCGAAGAGGTCCACGACGCCGAGGTCGTCGAGCAGTTCCGCTCACTGTTCGCCGGCGTCGTCGACCTGGACGCAGACGGCAACGTCTCGAGTCAGTTCTGAGCCAGGGCCACCCCGGCCGATCCGACCGCCACTCATACGGATTAGTGTCACCCCTCGAGCGCCCCGAACGTCTTCTCCGCCCACCGGACGGCGAACTCGGGGCCGTGATCACGGTACGACTCGGTGTCAAGCGCCGCGAACGGCGCGGGCAGTTCGATGGCGTGTTTGATGCCCGCACAGGCCAACTCCGTCGCGTCCGCAAAGTCCGTTTCCCCCCGAGCGACGGCCCCCGGGAGCCCAGAGACGCGACCCCCGAGACGGTCACCAGCGTCCTGCCAGGCAGCATCGAGGTCGGGCTCCTCCTCGAGCCACCCGGCGAAGACATCCCGGGTTCGGAGACCGATCCACCCGTCGTACAGCCCGGCAGCGATCTGGTAGGTGGCGTTGGAGTCGACGGGAACCACGGCGTCGAGGTCCCGGTAGGCACCCTCAAAGAACCCCAGGAAGTGTTCGGGCACCCCGAGGCCCACCTCGACGAGGGCCTCGGCCAACAGGAAGTCCAAAAATGAGTCGGGCGAACCCTGGACGCGGCTCTTGACCAATACGACGGGTGGGTCGGTCTGTCGCGTCCACGCGATGGACCCGTCCCCAGGCATGCCGATCGTAAAGTCCGGCCCGGCGTAACGGGCAAGCAACTGCGGGGCATCCGGTGGCAGCCACTCAGTCGGGTAGGTCGCCGGTTCGAGGGAGTCGACGAGCAGGCCCAGCTCCTCGGCCTGGGCCGGCGGCAAGGTCTCGAAATCCCGGCCGGCCTCGAGGACGAGTGTGTCGGGTGCGTGGGTCGCTCGCACGCGTTCGACTGGCCCAGCGAGGGAGCGTTCCTCGAACATTGGGGTCAGGCCGCGACGATCGACTGGGCAATCAACAGGACCGACAGCAGCGCCGAGATGGCGATCGTGCCGACCACGACCTTCGTTGCAGTACTCATGGTCGAATCTGGTCAGTCCGGCCGCTTAAATCCATCTGTGTGCCCTGGCGGGGTCCCAGAGCGGAGGCTCGGATGCGGGATCTATCGGTTGTAGACGGGTTGGCACACTCGAGCGAGCGTGGCTTTCGTCTCCCCCACTATCACGAATCCCACGAGTCACGAGCACGCTGTGAGACCACAAAGTATATTCCCCACACGGGTCACGCATCGGGTAGGTAGGTGGACAGCGGGTAGGGGTACTCGCGGTTCTGTCCACCGATTTATTTCACCCAGAGAGCGATCTGGGCGCGCTGACGCCTCGAACGCAGAGCCGGTGGCGGCCTGGCCGTTCCACACCGGTCACTCGAGGTTCGTCTCGGATGCGGTCGTCCCGGTGTCCGGAACTCGAGAGACCACATCGAGAAAGGAGCGACGTGGTTTCAAAGACCCCGTGAACCAACAGCGCCCATCGACGGCTCCCCCAGACCGGAAGCCACCTTGGGGAATGTGACGGCGATTGCAAATCAGCCGAATGGGCCGCCGCCCATGCCGCCACCGCCCTGCTGTTGCATCTGCTGCATCATCCGTTGCATCTCCTTATCCGAGCCCATCCCCTGGAACTGCTTTAGGGTCTTCTCCATCATCTTGTACTGCTGGAGCAGTTCCCGGACGCTCTCTTCGCTCGTGCCCGAACCGCGAGCAATGCGGCGAATCTGGCTCGCCCCGATCGCTCGCGGGTACTCCATCTCTGCCTCCGTCATCGAATCCATGATGACCTCGAAGGTCCGCATCCGGTCCTGGGTGACGTCCATCGCGTCGTCGGGCAACTGGTCTTTGATCCCACCACCAAAGCCGGGAATCATGTCCAGCACCTGATCGAGCGGCCCCATGTTGTTCATCGCCTCCATCTGCTTTTGCATGTCTTTCAGGGTGAACTGCCCCTCGAGCATGTCCTCGGGGTCCCAGTCTTCCTCTTCGACGCCCGTCTGCTCCATCGCGCGCTCGACGCGCTCGGTTAGCTGGGCGAGGTCGCCCATCCCGAGGAGCCGGGAGATGAAGCCGTTGGGTTCGAAGCGCTCGATGTCTTGAACCTCCTCGCCGGTCCCGAGGAACGCGATCGAGGAATCCGTCTGGTCGACGGCCGTCAGCGCGCCCCCACCCTTTGCCGTCCCGTCGAGTTTCGTGATGGCGACGCCGTCGATGCCGACGGACTCGTCGAACTGCTGGGCCTGGTCTTTTGCACCCTGGCCGATCGCGGCGTCGAGCACGAGCAACCCCACGTCGGGATCGACGGTCTCTTCGATCTGCTCGATTTCGTCGATCAGGTCGGCCTCGAGGGCGTGGCGACCGGCAGTGTCGACGATGTGGACGTCGGCCTCGCTCGTCTCCTCGAGGCCTGTGCGAGCGATTTCGACGGGATCGTCGGCCTCGGGGTCGCCGTAGAAGTCGACTTCGGCACGCCGGCACATCTCCTTGGCCTGATCGTAGGCACCGGGTCGGAACGTGTCGGTCTGGATCACGGCAGGCCGGAGCCCCTTCGTCGAGAACCACCAGGCCATCTTCGCGGCGGTGGTCGTCTTCCCCGACCCCTGCAGGCCGGCCAGCAGGATCGTCTGCTCCTCGAGCGGGAGCTCCGTCGATTCCCCGATCAGCTCGACCAGTTCCTCGTAGACGATGTGGAGGACGAAGTCCCGAGCAGGCGTGCCTGCCGGGGGTTCCTCCTCGAGCGAGCGGGATTTGATGTTGTCCGAGAGTTCCATCACCAGCGAGACGTCGACGTCGGCCGACAGCAGCGATCGCTGGATCTCCTTGACGACCTCCTCGACGTCCTCCTCGGAGATGCGTGACTTCCCGCGGAGTTTGTCGAGGGTGCCTCGGAGGGAGCTTCCGAGATCGTCGAGTACCATTTGCCAGTCGGTAGGCGGCGACGCCGTTAAAGCCTTGTCCGTTGGGCCGGTGTCCACCGTGAGCGCGTCGCGACAAACCCTGGACCACCCCGCTGACCGGTTCGGTGGATACTGGCCCAGCCCGTTTTCAACGAGACGGGGCGATCACGGCACACCTTTCCGCCACCAGAACGGACTAATCCGGGAGGCCACTGGGCAGCCTCATGGACGTCATCATCCGGTTGCTGGGCCTACTCGTCCTGCTCGGGGCCGGCACCGGATTACGGCTCCTCGGCGTCCTCGAGGAGACACGAACGGCGAGGCTGAACGCCCTCGCCTACTACGTCGCTCTCCCGGCCCTGCTGTTCGTCGCGACCTACGACCAGCCGATCGGTTCGCTGGTCTCGGTCGCGCTCGCCGGCGGCGTCGTGGTCGTCTTTCTCGCCACTGCCGGCATCGCGTGGGTATTCCACGCGAGGGAGGCCACACCGGCCCGCCGAAGCGTCGCCGTCGTTCAGTCGTACCACGCCAACCTCGGCTACCTTGGGGTGCCGCTGATAGCGGCCACGTTCGACGACGGCGTCACCGCTGCCGCGAGCGTCATCCTCGGCGTCGGAGCCCTCGTTCAGGTCCCACTGACCGTGGCCATCCTCGTCGCTGTCAACGGAACCGAGACGTCGGTCCGAGCCCAGAGTCGGCGACTCCTGGCCAATCCCGTCCTCCTGGCGCTGGTCGCCGGGCTGGGAGTCGGTAGTGCCGAAATCGCCGTCCCGGACACCGCTGTCGCCGGTCTCGACGTGCTTGCCGCTTTCGCCCTCCCGCTCGCCGTCCTCTGCGTCGGCGCCTCTCTTGACCCCGACCTCCCGACGTTCGACCGCCGAGCGACCGGCCGGACGACCGTCCTGAAGATGGCCTGCATGCCCGCTATCGCCTGGGTCGTGTTCGCCACACTCGGGGTCGACGCCGACGCCTTCGTCGCCGCCGTCGTCATGCTCGCGATGCCCACGGCCGTCTCGACGTACGTCTTCTCGAGCGAACTCGGGGGTGACGCCCGTTTCGCCTCGGTCAACGTCTTTGCGACGACGGTCGTCTCGGTGGCCACGCTGGCACTCGTCATCGGAATGCTCGGCTACAGCGGCCCGTGAACCGCGGTCCCCACCGATCGTGGCCGTAGCTTCGGTCGCGGACCACCGGCCTCGAGGGGTAGCTGTGCCCCCTGTAAGGGGTACCCACCTCGAGCAGTAACGGGGCTCTGCCGATCAATGACAGCCAAGTGAACCGCCCCAACGTTTGTTACCCTCCCCACGCTCACCTCCAGTATGCACGTCGGCATCATCGCAGACACACACGACAACATCACGGCCGCCGAGGCCGCAGCCGAGGTCTTTGCCGCCGAAGGCGTCGAAGTCATCGTCCACTGTGGGGACTTCGTGGCCCCACCGAGCCTCGAGCCCTTCGCCGAGTTCGAGGTCCACGGCGTGCTCGGCAACAACGACGGCGAACGCCTGGGGTTGCAGGCCGCGTTCGACGACCTCGAGGGTGAAAGTGAACTCTACGGCCGCTTCGCCGACCTCGAGTTCGACGGCCTCTCGCTGGCGGTCCTCCACGGCGAATCCCTCGCCGAGGTCGCCGCCGTGGCCGAATCAGAGACCTACGACCTCGTCTGTCACGGCCACCATCACGAACGCCGCCTCGAGGAGAACGGTCGAACGACGATCCTCAATCCTGGAGCGCACTTCCCGACGGTCCCCGAGGAGCATCGCACCGTTGCGATTCTCGATACGCGTTCGGAGACGGTCCGGTTTCGGCCGGTCACCGAGTAGCGCGCCTCGAGCCACGAATCTCGTTTTGCAACCAGAGGAGACCGGGACGGGAGCGGTACTGGCGTTTATTGACGACGATGCCAGGTGCGTGGAATGCAGCCGGTCCACGGTCGGTCGGGTCGACGAAAAAAACGGATTCGTTCGATCGGACGGTCGCGGTCAGTAGTACTTCCGGTAGGCGAGGAACAGCCCACCAACGACGGCGACACCTGCGAGGGCGGTCGTGGTGTCGACGCCACCGGGCAGCGTCGAGGAGTCACCCGCTTCTTCTGGGCCCGCCTCCTCGAGGTACGAGCGGACCTCGTCCTCGTCGATCGATGGGAACTCGCGGTCCCACTCACCGGGGAGGTGGACCTCGGTGTCCTCACCGACGGGTTCCTGGGCACGGACCTCGTCCTCGTCAGCGTCCTCGCCGACGAAGTCCTCGACAGTGACGTAGGTCGTCGTCGTGGCGTCTTCAGTCTCGACGTGGACACCCGTCACGGAGAGGCCGTCCTCGGTTTCGAACGGCACACCCTCGAACGACTCCATGTCCTCGAAGGCCATCGCGGCCTCCATCTCGGCCTCGGACTCGGTGACCTCCATCGTCATCCGCGCGAGTTCGAACTCGGCATCGCGGAACTGTTCGATCGGTTCGGCCAGGTCATCCTCGAGCATCGGGTCCTGGGCGATGGCCTGTTCCATCTCGTCTAGGGCCTGCTCGAGCATCGCCTCCTCCTCGGCGTGGAACTCGTAGCCGACCTCGAGTTCGTCGCCGACGGTCTGGGCGTCGAAGCTGAGGCTCGTGTCAGTGGCGAACTCGTCGACGCCGCGCTCCTCGAGTTCGTCGACGTAGGCGGCCCAGTTCTCAGCGTCCGAACTCGCGCTGAACTCCATCTCGGTCTCCTCGGGCGCTTCACGGTAGTACAGTTCCATCTCCGTACTCTGGACCAGATCCGCTGCCTCCTGTGCCTCGAGCATGGTGCGGACCTCGTCGAACTGGTCGGCGATTTCGTCGTCGACGTCGTCAAGCGATTCAGCGATCTCGACGACGCCGAGGACGACCTCGTCGTAGTTGTCGAGAGTGACGTCCCAGTTGGCAGTCACCTCGTCGTCGCTCATCGCCGCGTCGAACTGCATCTCATCGATTTCCAGCGCCATCAACCGGTCAGCGATCGCCTGGGCTTCGTTGGGATCCAACTGGAGTTCGGGGTCCTGCTGGAGTTCCTGGGCGAGTATCGCGTTCAGCTGGTCCTGGACGCCGGTAAAGGTCACCGTGTAGGAGACGTCTGCCGTGCCGGCGACCTCGTCGTAGCTGTGGGATTCGAGGGTGAGGTCGAACTCACCGCCGAGGTTCATTGCAACGGCCTGGAACTGGCGCTCGAGGGCGGCTTCAGCGGCGGCTTCGTCCTCCCAGTCGTCTTGCTGGTAGTCGCTGACTGCTTGGGTCTGGTCGACGTCGAGAGTGTACTCGTCACCGTCCTGGGTCAGCGTCATATCGATGGACTCATCGGGCTGATCCTCGGGGCCCATCGGCATCTCGGCCGTCATGCTCCCCGTCGAGGAGAGCGACGTGGCCGTCGTCTCGGTCGTGGCGTCCATCTCGACGATCTCCTCTTCCTCGACGAAGTTGTCCTCCTCGACGAGGATCGAGAAGTCGATGTCGGCGTAGTAGTTCGACGGCGACTGTTCGACGTCGACGCTCGCGTCGAACTCGTCGAGATCCTCGGTGTCGGTGAACGTCATGTCACCGGAACTCCCCACCCCATCCGGCGTCATGTACATCGAGAGATCACCGGTCACGCCAAGTTCCTCGGCGACGTCTTCGTCCACCTCGTCGAAGTCGGCTCCGTAAAGAACGTGCATCAACCCTGTTTGGGTCTCAAGGCCGAACTCGCCCGCCACGGCCCCAGCATCGTCATCCTCGTGAGCTTCCTCGTAGACGAGGACGGCGTCACCGTCGTCGTGGACGTACACCTCGTCTGCCGCTTCGACGTTCGTCGGTTGCTCCTGTGCCGACTGGAACGCCCCACTCCCGAAGGCGGCAGCGCCCATGCTCGCCACGAGCAGGAGTGCCACCAGGAGTGCACCAATCTGTTGAATACGTATCATACTGTTAGGTAGAAGACTTCGGAAGTATAATAGTTTCTGTGGCCGCGAGTTACCAATTCACATGCCAGTTCGGGCCGACGATCGTCGATAATTCGTCGGGCTTTTGCCTCGCCCCACCCTATTGCAGGTACTCGTGGCCCGCTATCACATCGAAACCTACGGCTGCACCTCCAATCGCGGGGAGAGTCGCGAGATCGAGCGACGGCTCCGTGACGCGGGCCACTACCGGGTCGACGGGCCCGACGCGGCCGACGTGGCGATTCTCAACACCTGTACGGTCGTGGAGAAGACCGAACGAAATATGCTCGACCGGGCAACCGAACTGAGCGAGGCGACGGCGGACCTGTTCGTGACGGGGTGTATGGCGCTGGCACAGGGTGAGGCGTTCGATGGCCTCGAGGCCCAGGTGCTCCACTGGGACGAGGTGCCAACGGCCGTCACCAACGGCGAGTGTCCGACGACGACACCCGACGCCAAACCCGTTCTCGAGGGGGTCATCGGCATCCTGCCGATCGCTCGTGGCTGCATGTCCGACTGCTCATACTGCATCACCAAGCAGGCGACGGGGAAGATCGACTCCCCGCCGATCGCCGAAAACGTCGAGAAGGCCCGTGCGCTCGTTCACGCCGGGGCGAAAGAGCTCCGGATCACGGGTCAGGACACCGGCGTCTACGGCTGGGACACGGGCGAGCGGAGCCTGCATCGGCTGCTCGAGGAGATCTGTGCCATCGATGGCGAGTTCCGCGTCCGCGTCGGCATGGCCAACCCCAAGGGCGTACACGGGATTCGCGAGGAACTGGCCGCGGTCTTCGCAGCGAACGACGAACTCTACAACTTCCTGCACGCACCCGTCCAATCCGGCAGTGACGACGTGCTGGGAGACATGCGACGACAGCATCAGGTCGAGGAGTACCTCGAGGTCGTGGAGGCCTTCGATTCGGCCCTCCCGTACTGGACGCTCTCGACGGACTTCATCGTGGGCTTTCCCACTGAGACCGACCACGACCACGAACAGTCGATGGCGCTCATTCGGGAGACGCGTCCGGAAAAGCTCAACGTCACCCGGTTCTCGAAGCGGCCGGGCACCGACGCTGCCGACATGAAGGGGCTCGGAGGCACCGTCAAGAAGGAGCGCTCGAAGGCGATGTCCGAGCTCAAGATGCAGGTCGTCGGCCAGGCCTACGAATCGATGGTCGGTGAGACCCGCGAGGACGTGCTCGTGGTCGAGCAGGGCACCGGCGACTCCGTCAAGTGTCGCGACGGAGCCTACCGGCAGTTGATCGTGCGAAACGCCAGTGAGCACGGACTCGAACCGGGGCAGTTCATCGACTGTGAGATCACGAGTGCGAACACGGTGTACGCGTTCGCCGAGCCGGTATGAATCGCGAGTGAACCCGAGACGTCGCTGTACCTAACGCGCTCGATCGAATCGCACCGCCTCGTCCTCACCAGTGGCTCTTGCCCCGTCTTGGGCTGCAAATGCCTCGTGCAGGAGATCGTAGGTCTCCTCGAGCGCTTCTACGATGACGGTCGTCTCGCTCAGGACGGGCATGAAGTTCGTATCACCCTGATATCGGGGCACGATGTGGGTGTGCAAGTGATCGTCGATGGAACCACCGGCCCCGTCACCCAGGTTCAAGCCGGCATTGAAGCCGTCGGGGTCGACGGCAGCGGCGAGCGCGTCGAACGTTCGTTGTTTCAGTCTGGCGTGTCCGAGCAGGGTCTCGGCATCGAGGTCCCGGTAGTCACCGGTGTGCTCGAACGGGATCACCATCACGTGACCGGGATTGTACGGCGCGTTGTTCAACAGTACGAACGCGTATTCGTTTCGGGCAACGAGCAGGTTCGCCCGATCCGCAGCCCAGGTGGGCAACTCACAGAAGACGCACTCCTCGACGCCGGGGTTCTTGTCCTCTCGTCTGATCCACTCGATACGCCACGGTGCGAACACCTGCTCCATGAGTATGCACAGACACGACTCGGGCAAAGACCCACCGGGTTCGGGCGCGGGGCTCGAGCGCACTCGCCTATCACGTCAAACAGTAATCCAAACTAACGAAACTGTCACGTCATTCGAAATGTGCCGAAATAATCCATAAGATCGGTCAATAAACCGTCTAAAACCCTCACACACGTCCAAGAGAATCAACGTAATACCGTCTTGCGGTTTTCCGAGTCGAATGGTTCGAAATGAAACAGGGCTTTAATAGTACCCTACTCGTAGTAATAAATCAATGGCAACGACAGACAATGCATTCAACGGGATGACCGAACACTGTGAGGAATGCGAGTTGGATACGCTCCACGAGGTCAACGTCCAAATCCGCACCGAGAGCCTGAAGAAAGAAAACGCTCAGTTCTCTCGAGAACCCTACCGGGTGACCGAGTGCCAACGTTGTGGAAATCGGAAGAGCCAGCGGATGAACAACGCCTGACAGGGCCCTGCCGAGTCAGCGGTGTCCGTGTTCGGCCCCCGGTTCTCTTTCGACCAGAAAGGCATGATAACTGTGGGTTGATTGGGTGGGCCCCTTTTACTCTTGGCGGTCATCGCTCATGCGCTCCGTCGGTCCGTATCCATCACGGTTGGCCGAGTGGGTGTCCGATTGGTGTCACCCGCAGCACGCGAGGACACCGTTTTACCTACCTCGAATTCGCCGGAAGCGAAACGATCTTTCACCCAGGGTCGACAGAACCGAACATGATCACCGTCGGAGACACCGCTCCGCCCATCGAAGCACCGCTCGCCACCGGCGACGTCGAATCGTTCTCACTCGCGGACCGCCTCCCGGCGGAGGCCCCCATCGTGCTGGCGTTCTTCCCTGGGGCGTTCACGAGCACCTGCACATCCGAGATGTGTACACTCGAGGAGCGCCTCGATCGGTTCGCAGACCTCGAGGCCTCGGTCTACGGCGTGAGCGTCGACTCGCCGTTTGCCCTCAACGCCTTCCGCGACAAGGAGGGACTCTCGATCCCGTTCATCAGCGACTTCGAAAAGACGATCATCGACGACTACGGGGTCCGAACGGACTTCGACCACGTCGGTGTGTATGGACTCGCCAAACGGGCCGTATTCGTCGTGGACGCGACCGGACAGGTCACCTACGTCTGGGTGAGCGACAATCCGGGTGTCGAACCCGTGTACGACGAGCTCGAGGCGGCCGTCGCCGACGTCGCTGTCGACGCCGAGTGACCGCGGTGGGACGCGACGGAGGGCTTTTTTACGTTCCCGTCCACTGACCGGACATGAGTGACACCCAGCACCCGGCGAGTCCCCACGGTGAGGGCAAGCGGGTCTACGACCCACACGGAGACCACCACTTTCCCGACGAACGGGTCAACGCCGTCCTCGAGTTCGTCGAACACGACGAGGAGATTCAGACCTATCTCGAGGCCCAGAACGTCAACGCCGTCGATCGCAAGCGCTACAACGACCACGGGGCCAAACACATCGAAATCGTTCGCAACCGCGCGCTCTGCCTCTACGATCTCCTGAAGGCCGGCCAGGTCGACTTCAACGGTGCACGACAGCAGGGGCTCGACGAAGCCGACGAGGCGGTCATCGTGGCCCTGGCGGCCACCCTCCACGACATCGGTCACGTGGTCCACCGTGACCACCACGCCTACTACTCGATCCCCCTCGCTGCGGACGTGCTGGATCGCATCCTGCCCGAATTTTACGACGTCGCCGAGACCGTCCGCCTGAAGGGTGAAGTCCTCCACGCGATCCTCTGTCACCACACCGAGGAGACACCGTTGACGACCGAGGCCGGCGTTATTCGCGTCGCCGACGCCCTCGACATGGAGCGTGGACGGTCGCGCATCCCCTATGAGCAGGGTGGTCGCGGGATCAACACGCTCTCGAGTCAGGCCATCAATCGAGTCTCGCTGCACGAGGGTGAGGCCAGTCCGGTGATGGTCGAGATCGCGATGACCAATGCCGCAGGCGTCTACCAGGTCGACAACCTACTCAAAGCGAAGCTGAAGGGGTCGGGCCTCGAGGATGACATCCGGATCGTGGCGGTCAACACCAACGAAACGACCGAACAGCTGGTCGAACGAATCGAACTGTGAGGACGTTGATCGTGGTGTACCCGCCCAACGGATGGCGCTCGTTTGAATCGTCTCCACTGTCGAGGAGGGCACCATCCTGCGGCGAAGACGAGGTGGGATCCGCGTGAGGACCCGAGGTTCCGCCGACGCCGACGGTGACGACGAGTGGCCCGACCCCGATCCCGACGCAGGGTTGGTTCCAGCCCTCGATCGACGACAGGTCGGTCTTCGCCTCGGCTGTAGTCTCCTCGTTCTGGTGATGTTGGTGCTGCTGACTCGAGGGGTTCTCCCGGAGGCGTTGTCGAACCTCTGGCCACCCACCGATCCACTCGGTCAGTGGACGATGCTCGTTTTGCTCCACCTCTTTGGCTACGTCATCCTGCCGCTAATGGTGGGTTCGATGATCGCCGATACGATCGGTTCGCGCCTGCTGGCGAGCCTCGAGGATCGCTTCGAATAGCTGCATCGAGCGGTATCGGAACCACACAACGGTTCGGACCCGAAGGGCAATTCGGGCTCGGCAAGCCCCTACACTACGACGTACCCATCGTCGCGCCGTTCGACGTGGCCGCGGTTGCGCAGCGTTCCGAGAATCGAGAGCGCCGTGCTCTTCTCGATGTCGAGATCACGACAGAGGTCATCGAGCGTCGCGTCCTGACTGACGGCCAAGGAGAAGTAGATCAGTTTCGCTTGCGGTGAACGCAGATCAGGTGGAACGGTCACGTTTTGCCGAACCTGCATGTCGATGTGCATGGTTGATGCGAGTGCTTCGACGATATTAAAACTGTGTATCGTCAATCGTCGATAACCGCGAGACGTGAAGGGTAAATAATGAGAGATTGAGCGGCAATCACTTCGAACTGGCCTCGTGGCGCGCCCGGGAGTCGCCGAAACAGCGGTTTCGTCGTCCTCGATGACCGCTCGTGATGGGACGCCGCTACCCGCCGACGCAGCGACCGCGATGCTGATCAATACCCCTTTACTGGTCGCCACCTTCGGGGACATATGTCGCTTCGTCTGATCGCACTCGGCCTGTTGACCGGCTTTCTGACCGGGGCGTTCTTCGCGCTGGCCGACGTCCCCATCCCAGCCCCCCCGGAGCTCCCTGGTCTGATGGGCATCGTCGGCATCTATCTCGGCTACAAACTCGTGGCCTCAATGGACCTCTCGCTGAACGTACTCGAGACGCTGGGGTTCTGAAGGAGGGATCGAACGCCACACACGTCGGCGCCTTCAGCGGGAGCGATAACTGACAGCTGAGGCGATTTACACGGCTCACGATATCATGGCTCAAAACCGGTTCTGCGCCGACTGACTGTGAGAGTGTGGACAATGAGGGGCAGTGGCTACTATGAGGGGGCAACCTCGAGCCCCGACGCGACCGCTCGAGCGCGCTCGCGAATCGCCGCCGCGTCGGCGACCTGCAGTTCACCGTCGTCGAGGAGAACCTGACCGTCGACCATCGTGAACTGGACGTCATCACCGTGTGCGGCGAAGACGAGGTGTGAGAGCACGTCGTGAATCGGGGTCGCACGCGTCAGGTCGGTGTCGAGACCAACGATGTCTGCTTTCCACCCCGCACGGAGCGCCCCGACACGGTCGAATCCGGCGGCCCGTGCGCCGTTGACCGTCGCCATCTCGAACACCGTCTTCGCCGGGAGGGCCGTCGGCTCGAGGCGATCGACCTTCTGTAGCAACGAGGCTTGGCGCATCTCAGTGAACGGATCGAGCGTGTTGTTACACGGTGGGCCGTCACTACCCAGCGCGACGTTGATCCCCCGATCGAGGTAGTCCTGGACCGGGGCGACGCCACTCGCGAGTTTCATGTTCGATGAGGGGCAGTGGGTGACGTGGGTGCCCGTGTCGGCGAGCACCTCGCGCTCGCTCTCGTCCGTCCAGACGCAGTGAGCGAGGACGACGTCCTCGCCGGTGATACCCACCTCGTCGAGCCAGTGGACGTTTCGCATCCCCGTCTCCGCCTCGACCGTGGCAATCTCACCCCGGTTTTCGCTCGCGTGCGTGTGAATCCTGACACCCTCGTATGCGTCCGCCAGCTCGCGCGTCCCACGGAGGCAGGCCTCGGTGCAACTGACCGCGAATCGCGGGGTGAGCGCGTAGCGAATTCGACCATCGTCGACACCGTGGTAGCGTTCGATCAGGGACTCGCTCTCGGTCAGGGCGTCGTCGGTGTCCTCGAGCAGCCCCTCGGGTGCCTCCTTGTCCATCATCACCTTGCCAAGGCGGCCACGGATCCCGAGATCTCGAGCAGCCTCGAAGGCCTGCTCGGCGTGAGCAACCGAGAGGTGATCGATGCACGTCGTTGTCCCACTCTCGATGAGTTCGAGATACCCCAGCTCCGCGGCGACAGCCATTGCCTCGGCGTCGAGTTCGGCCTCCATCGGCAGGACGTATTCGAACAGCCAGTCGAGGAGTTCGGTGTCGTCAGCAATGCCACGTCCGAGACTCTGGATCGAGTGGACGTGGGCCCCGACCGTCCCCGGTGTGACCACGTCGTGCTCGCGACGCTCGTGGTCGGGATACCGTTCGAGACAGTTCTCACGATCGCCAACGGCGACGATTCGATCGTCCGCAATCACGACCGCGCCGTCCGCGATGACCGTGTCCGCATCCGCGACCACCGTACCCGACACCAGCATACCGACCCGTCGTTCCCCGTCGAGGGGCTTAGGTCTACTGCTCTCTCGAGCGTAAGCGCGGGCGGTCCCGGGGACGTCCCGAGTCGAAATGTCGGCCTACTCGAGGACGCCGCCAACGGTCGGAACTACTCGAGGACGCGGTCCCCGATCGTGTTCCGGAGGACCTCACTGGTGCCCTCGTAGATTTCGTTGAGCTTGGCGTCTCGGTAGAAGCGCTCGGCGGGGAAGTCCTTCGTGTAGCCGTAGCCGCCGTGGATCTGAATGCCCTCGTTGGCGACCTCCCGTGAGACCTCGCTGGCGTAGAGCTTCGCCTGGGCAGCCTCGGTGATGTAGTCCTCTCCGCACATCTTTTTGTCCGCGGCGTCGTGCATCAGCAGTTTCGCCGCGCGAGTCTTCGTGTGCATGTCCGCCAGCTTGTGCTTGATCGCCTGAAATTCGCCGATTGGCTGGCCGAATTGCTCGCGCTCGCCGGCGTACTCGCGTGCCTCCTCGAAGGCTGCTCGAGCGATACCCACCCCGCGGGCGGCGATACTGATGCGACCGCCGTTGAGCGTCTTCAGCGCCTGGATGAACCCATCCCCCTCCTCGCCGAGGCGACGGTCCGCAGGGATCCTGAGGTCGCCGAAGCGGAGTTCGGCCGTGGGACAGCCCTTATCCCCCAGTTTCTCCTCGGTGCCCTCGACGTGGAAGCCATCGTCCTCGTCGGGTCGGACGACGAACGAGGAGATGCCGCGGTTGCCGGCGTCGGGGTCGGTCTTGGCGAAGAGGACGACCGTATCCGCGACCGAACCGTTGGAGATCCAGAGTTTCCCGCCATCGATGACGTACTCGTCGCCCTCGAGGGACGCCGTCGTGGTCATCGACGGAACGTCGCTGCCCGCACCGGCTTCGGAGAGGGCGAACGCCCCGATCTCGCGCCCCTCGGCGAGTGGCGTCAGGTACGTGTGTTTCTGGTCCTCGTCACCGAACTCGTAAATCATGTTGCACGCCAGTGAGATGTGTGCTGCGACGATCGTCCCGACACCGCCCGACCCGCGCGAGATCTCCTCGATACCGATCGCGTAACTGTGGTAGTCGAGGCCCGCACCCCCATACTCCTCGGGAATCGGCATTCCCAGCAGGCCCAGGTCCGCCATCTGATCGACCAGGTCCTGAGGGAACTCGTCGCCGTGATCGATCTCGCTCGCGATGGGCACGATCTCCTCGTCGACGAACGTTGCGACCATGTCGCGGATCTGTTCCTGCTCAGGCGAGAGACTGAAGTCCATACTCGAGGGTACGGCGGCAGGTTCTTTATCATTGTTATACTCGTTACTCACTGGTGCCAGTGCACATGCCACTGTCAAGCCATCACGCCACGGACCGCGGCCCAGGTTCGACGAGTTGCCACCGATTGGGTTCGGGAGGCTGCGGGAGGAAAGGCGTACACCGAAAACAGCCGACTGCGGCCCGGTCGTCACTGCACCACCCACTGTGAGGCCCCATCGAAGTAGATATCGGCCGGGACCGCGGTGTTTTTCCGGAAAGACCTCCAATACCCCCCAATAGATGACGACGGGCCAATCCGCTCACACTACAGACGCCGACCTCGAGTGGTGCTACGACGCCGTTCACGGCGTTTCGCGCACGTTCTCGATCACGATCGATCGACTCGAGGAACCCATGGCGCGACACATCTGTCTGGGGTATCTCCTCTGCCGCATCGCCGACACCGTCGAGGACGCCGGCCATATTCCGCCGGCCGAACAGACCGCACTGCTCGAGTCCTACGATCGCGTGCTGGATCCGACGGTCGATCACGACGCCGGGGACTTCCTCGCGGACGTCACCCCGTGGCTCCCCGAGGAACGAAGCGAGGACTGGGAGGTCGTTGCACAGGCCCCCCGCGTCGTCCGCACCTTCGAGAGTCTCGAGCAGGAACCTCGCGAGATCATGCGCGATCCCGTGCGCGAACTCGTCGACGGCATGGCGATGTTCACCGCTCGGTACGCCGACGAGGGCGGCCTGCGCCTCCAGACGCTCGAGGAGCTCGAGGAGTACTGCTGGTACGCCGCCGGGACCGTCGGGACGCTCATTACGGGTCTCGTGGCTCGCGGGACCTCCCAGGAGCGTGCCGAAGTCCTGCGGGAGAACGCCCGCTCGTTCGCCCTGTTGCTCCAGCTCGTCAACATCGCCAAGGACGTCGAGAGCGATTATCGCGAGGAGAACAACGTCTATCTCCCTGCCGAGTGGCTCGCAGAAGAGAACGTCGCGGTCGAGTCGGTGACAGACGAGGAGAACCACGGGGGTGTCACGAACGTCATCCGACGGGTGACTGGTCGCGCGGAGGGCTACCTCGACGGGGCGCACCGCTACCTCGAGGTCGTGCCCGAACGCCACGGCAACACCCTCTCGGCGTGGGCGATCCCCTACCTGCTGGCGGTGGGCACCCTCAGGGAACTGCGCGAGCGCCCCGAGGACGTCGTCCGTGAGGGTGACGTCAAGGTCTCGAGAGCGGAGGTCTTCAGCCTCCTCCAGCAGTTCGAACAGGGTGTCTCGCGCTCGACGCTCGAGGAGTTACGTGCGGAGATGTCCGAGAAGCCGCTGCATCAATGACATCCTCCCCGGCGTAAACGGCGAGATTTCCTCGCGCTGGGAGTATCGTTTACCGTCGCAGTCAATTACCGTCGAGACACGACTGCACCCAGACACCGTGTTCCCGCGTCCGTCGCTCGCCCGCCGCCGTCAGCCGATAGATGTCGTGGAGTCCCTCGACGTCCTTCTCGACGAACCCCGCGTCCACGAGCGCCGACAGCGATCCATAGAACGCTTTCGGCTCGAGGCGTTCACCGTAGAGATCCTCGAGGGCGGATTTGAGTTCCTGGCCGCGTGCCTCCCCTCGCTCGAGGAGCAGCAGGCAGATATCCCGTCGTCGACCGCTCTGGAGCCACTTGCTCATGGGCTAGCCTCTGCTGTCGGCCGTGACAGCCGTTACGGTTTGGAATCCGGGGTCCAGGAGGCGGGAGACCGTCGGGCGATCAAAAGTACCCGAACAGCGTGCCCACGAGCACGATGGCCCACATCGCCACACCCGCGATCAGCATGTCGTTGAACCGCGAGTCTCGCGTCGCCCGGCGTGTAGCCCCACCGGCGATCAGTCCCAGCGCGACGATCACGAGCATCCGCTGGAGGACGACGTCCACCGGCAGGGAGTCGACGCCCATCAGGCCGTAATCGAGCCAGATCGCAACCGCCAGCGACAGCGAGGCGACGACGGCCGCATCCAGGCGACGCTCGAGGCCGCTCGCGATGACGTACGTCGCGATGGGGATACCCAGCGCGATCACCGGATAGAGAATCGCGGCGATCATGTGCATCGTCAGCACGTCCACCCACCGCTCGAGGGCGATACCGCCGATGCGGACTCCCAGGAAGAGGGCGAGAATCGTCATGGCGAGGATCAGGTGGCGGGCCTCGAGGCGCTCGTATGCGGCCTCGATACGGGCCCGATCGACGTCCGTCAGGTGGTCGTCGACGGTCTCGGGAACCGCATCGGGGAGCGTCTCCGGGGTGCGCTGTTTGACCCGTGGGCCAGCCACGAGCGCGAACAGCAAGAACGGGGCGGCCGTCGCCCCCGCGAGGTCGATCTTCGTCGCCCAGCCGTCGGCGTCGGAAGGGCCGCTGTTGTCGACGTTGATCCGCACGACGTCTCGCTGAGGATCGACGCCCGGCAACTTCATGAACTCCTGTTCGATGGCGAGTTGGGCCGCCTCAACGCCGTCCACGCGGTGGCGCAACGTGAACCAGTCGAAGTGCTCGGTGTGCCCCTGCATCGCCACCCACTCGTCCTCGTCGTTCGGGCTCTCGTAGAGGCGGATGTGCATCCGCTCACCGTAGTAATCCCCATCGTCGAGCTGGAGCGTTTCCGTCATCCAGTAAGGATCGCCGTCACCGGGATCGACCCAGGCGTACCGCGTCGTCCCCGCGGCCTCACCCCACTGCGTTCCCGTCGCGTGGTGGCCCTCGTCCTCGATGAACGCGAAGGTCTCCGGTTCGGCGTCCATATCTTCCTCGTCCATCTCCACCCAGTCGCCGTCACCTTCCTCGGTGAGGATGCTGACGACCTCACTCGAGTTCCCACGGACGAAGACGTTGATCGGGCTTCGTTTGTCGTGGGCTTCGCGAGCGCTCATGAACGACCAGATCTCGCTGTCCGAATCCTCGAACTCGACCATGTGGACGTCGGGTTCTTCGGCCTCTTCGGGAGCCACGTCGCTCGTCGATGGCGACAAGAAGAGCGACGGCCCGCCGACGAAGACGAATGCGATCGCAAACAGGACGACCGCGATGACGATTGATCGGCGCATCTAC
>LKND01000070.1 GCA_001564275.1 Natrialbaceae archaeon Tc-Br11_E2g14
ACCGGGTTTGTCCGTGGCCCTCGAGCCGAAGAACGCCTGCTCGATCGCGGGCACGTCGACCGCGTCGTACAGGGGTGGCGACAGCACTTCGGTCGGGTCGACCCCTCTGGCGGCCGCGATCGCATAGCGTCGCCGCGGATGGCCCAGTGCAGCGAACACCGGATCGAGTTCGAGGACCGCCTCGGGCACTCTCTCCGGCTCTGTCGGGCGACGTGAGTAACTGTCCCCGACAACGTCATCGTTGTTGACTCCGTCGTCCATGCCAGTACGGCGGTCCCGGCGAGAATAAGCGTTTGGGCAGCTATCAACGAGTCCGTCAGTCACTAGATCCAGTAGTGGCGACCTCCTCGGGTCGATTTCGAGAACGGAATGCAAGTGGCAGACAACGGCCTGTGAACGGCCTCAGTTCTCGAGCGGCGTCGCCGCCGAGAGCGCTTCGTCGATGTCCGCGGCAGCCATCTTCTCGACGAGGGCGTCGATCACTGCTTCGCGTTTGCCCTTGACGAACTTGATCGAGCCGACAACGAGGTGGCCACCACCGGAGACGCCCGCCCCGGGGAGTTCGGCCTCGAGTTCCGAAACCATCTCGGGGATATCGAGGCGGACGCCGTCACTGCGAAGCACGGCGAAGTCCGGGCCGTAGCCGACGGTGATGACCGGGTCGCCGGTCTCCTGGATCTTGCGATCGTGAATTTCGCCGGTCGTCTTGCCGGGAGCCGGGTAGGTAAATCGGTGAGCGTGGTGCTCGACGTCGATCCGGTAGAGGTGGACACCGCTGTCGAGCCGTTCGTGGTCGACGTGGTGCATGGCGGCCTCGAGTTGCTCGTCGACGTCCGCTCGCGAGCGGTCGGCGAGGAACTGCACGAGTCGCCGATGGCGTTCGTCCTCGGCGTCATCGAGTTCGAGTACGTCCTGAATCAGCCGGTCCCCCGAGTTGTACCGGAGCCAGAAGGCGGCGTAGTCGAGGGCCTCGCTGACGTCGCACAGGCGATTCTCGTCGTAGCCGTTCTCGCTCGCCAACTCGAGATACTGATCCATGGCGTCGGCCTTCGAGCGATCGGAGACGCCGGCGACGGCGGGGACGTGTCTGAGGTCGTCGGTCAGGTCTGGAGCGATCATCCGGGCCAGTTCGACACAGAGCATCCCGGTCGTGATCCGATAGTCCTCGTCGTGAAGATACGGGTTGACGTGGGCGTCGAGGGAGTCGGCGACGGCCTCGGGGTCCGGGTGGTGATGATCGATGGCGACGATCGGAATGTCGTAGTGGGCCAGGGTCTCGTAGGCCGGCACGTCCTCGGCGGTCGAGCCGTTGTCGAGCATCAACAGGAGCGGGAGTTGCTGACCGTGACGCTCCCGATCCTCGAGGGCGAAGTTGAGGTCCCGCGTGGCGTCTTCCATCTCGTAGAAGGGGGCCTTCGCTGGCAGTCGCTTGATCAGGTGTTGCGGGGCGTTCGCATCCTCGTGAACCTCGGCGATGAATCGCTCGAGGGCCAACTGGACCGGGACCGCGGCACACATGCCGTCACCGTCGGCGTGATGGCGAACCCGAATCGGTCGTCCCTCGAGGACGGTTCGGCGGAGCAGGGTGGCGACCTCACGGAGGTCCGGCCGGAGTTTTTCGAACGCGGGCCACTCGATCAGGGGCTCGACGTCGTGTGGCTGGGCGCGTTCCGCGAGGGCGGCCTCGAGGCGCTCGCGTGCCTCGGCTTCGTCCTCGCCCTCGAGAAGTGAGAGGCCGTCGACTTCGATCTGGACGGACTCGTCGCGGTGTTCGGGCGTTCCAGTCACGCGAATGATGTCCCCCACTTCGAGGGCGGGGTAAGCGCGGACACCGGCCTCCTCGAAGGCCGCACAGGGGACGACGCCGTGTTCGTCGGCGACGTGGAAGATCGTCGGTCCACCGGTCTGTTTGATCTGGACGATCGTGCCCTCGAGGTGGATCTGTTCGCCGACGTTGGCCGCCAGGCGATCGGTGCCCGTCAGCGGGTAGTCGTGGGCGACGGCCTCGATCCTGACCTCGTCGGCCTCGAGGTCGACGTCGACGGGCACAAATGCCATGTCGCCGTTCTCGCGAACCTCCTCGAGTTCGACGACCAGTTGCTGGCCGACGCGGAACGTCCCCTCGAGGACGGATTCGTGGACGAGTCCGGAGACCGAGTTCGAGAGATCGACGAAGACGCCGTAGTCGACGATGCCGTTGATTTCGGCGAGGTACGGGGTGTCGGGTTCGACGTCGGAAGCGGTACAGTCGGGATCGAGATCGGAGACGACGGCAACATTGCCGTCGGCACGGTCGCCGGAACCTCCGGCGGAGTTACGTGTCATCGGTACCGGTGATTTGGCGTCGCCGCGTATAACCCTTGTCAGATCGGTTTGGCTCCGGTCTCTTGGGCCGACAGGGTTTCCGGAACGTTTAGCAACGTCAGGGCCGGATTGGATGACATGGGCCTGCTTGACGCGCTGTTTCGCTCGAGCGAGATTCTCGGCATCGCCGAGGAGACCCTCGAGTTCGCCCTCGAGTCCTCGCAAGCGACACATCCCAACGAGTACATGGGATTTTTGCGTGGAACCGATGCCGAGACGCTGGGGCTCGACCGGGACGGTCTCATCATCACGGACGTCCTCGTCGTCCCGGGAACCGAATCGAACAGCGTGAGCGCGACCGTTCGCACGAGTACGATTCCGAACGACGTGAAGGCACTCGGGAGCGTCCACTCCCACCCGAACGGTGTGATTCGACCGAGTCAGGCCGACCTCGAGACGTTCGGCCGGGGTTCGGTCCACATCATCATCGGGGCCCCCTATCGACGAGGTGACTGGCAGGCGTTCGATTCCCAGGGGCACCGGACCCACCTCGACGTGATCGACGTCGAGTTACCCGACAGCGACGAGTTCTTCGATTTCACCCAGGCCGATATCGACGAGGAGTTGCGTCGCTCATGAGCCCCACCACCGACCGCGACGCCCGGACCGACGACGGTCTCGTGGTCGCACAGGGCACCTTCGACATTCTGCACCCCGGTCACGTCCACTACCTCGAGGAGGCCGCCGCGATGGGCGATCACCTCGTCGTGATCGTCGCGCGACCCACCAACGTCGATCACAAGGAGGCCCCCATCTGTTCGGCCAACCAGCGACGGGAACTGATCGCTGCCCTCGAGGTTGTCGACGAGGCGATCCTCGGGGATACCGAGGACATTTTCCAGCCCATCGAAGAGCTCGAGCCCGACGTGATCGCGCTGGGCCACGATCAACACCACGATCCGGCTGCCATCGAGGCGGCACTCGAGGATCGCGGGATCGCGTGTGCGGTCGAACGGGCCTCCGCACGGGAACCCAAGTACGAGGACGAACTGCTCTCGACGCGGTTGATCATCGAGCGGATTTTGCGGCGGCGTGGCTGATCCTCGAGCGGTTTTTATTCTGGTGGGGTTGTGACTCGAGGGAACTGTGTGGCGGTAAAGCTGGGCCTCGAGTCGATATTTCGGGTGGTTGAGTACCCCCGTAACGGGATCTGTGGTGAGGTAGCTGATACTCGGGCGTCTCGCCCGTGATGCAGCGTCGACCCATCGCGAAACCGCACCGCAGCGGGGGTGCCGTTCAATTGAAACCGAACTCGGCCAGTCGCTCGATCCCGGTCCGGAGCCGGTCCTCACTCGCCGCATACGAGATCCGGGCGTAGCCGGGCGTCCCGAACGCGCTACCGGGCACGGTGGCGACGTGGGCCTCCTGAATAGCCCCCTCACACCAGGCCTGGTCGTCATCGGCGACCGGGAGCATCATGTAGAACGCCCCCTCGGGCACGGCGACGTCGACGCCGTGGCCCTCGAGTAAGTCGACCACGAGGTCCCGCCGATCTTCGAACGCCTCGACCATCTCCGTCACGGCGTCGTCGGTGTTCTCGAGCGCCTCGATCCCCGCCAACTGGACGAAGTTCGTCGCCGAGGAGACCGAGTGACTGTGGAGTTTGCCGGCCTGTTCGATCAGTTCCTCGGGGCCGGCGAAATAGCCCAGCCGCCAGCCGGTCATCGAGTACGCCTTCGAGAACCCGTTGACCGTGATGGTGCGATCGGCCATCCCCTCGAGCGTGCCGAGGCTCGTTGAGTCGACGCCGTAGGTGATCTCCTTGTAGATCTCGTCGGAGACGACGGTGATGTCGTGATCGACGGCCAGATCGCGAACGCCCTCGAGGGCCGCCTCGCTGTAGACGGCACCCGTCGGGTTCGATGGGGAGTTCACGACCAACAGATCCGTGTCGTCGGACACCGTCTCCGCGAGGTCACCGAGTGCAGGCTCGAGTCGGAACTCGTGTGGGGAGAGGTCGACGCGCTCGAGATCGCCCCCGGCCATCCTGACCATGGCCTCGTAAGAGACCCAGGCTGGATCGAGGAGGACGACCTCGTCCCCTGTCTCGACGAGGGCGTTGACGATTTCGTACAACGATTGCTTCGCGCCCGGCGTGACGATGATCTCTTCGGGGCCGTGATCGAGGCCGTCAGCGGCCAGCTTCTCGGCAATTGCCTCGCGCAACTCGAGGTGACCGGCGGGCGTTGTGTAGCCGGTGTGGCCGGCGTCCATGGCAGTCTTACCGGCCTCGACGACGTTCTCGGGCGTCGGGAAGTCGGGTTCGCCGACGCTCAAATCGACGACGTCGACGCCGTCGTTCTCGAGTTCGGTGGCGAGGGCGGAGATGGTGAGTGTCGCTGACGGTTCGACTCGGGTAACGCGGTCGGTGAATTCGAGGGTCATGTTCGGTGTGGGTATCCTGGTGTCGGTCGGTAGTTCGCTGTCGACTGGTGGCTATCGGCCGTCGGTACGCTCTCAGGGCAGTTCCTCGACGAGGTCGAGTGCACCGTCGACGGCCTTGGCTGCGTTTTCGACCCGTTCGTGGGCCTCGGCGGCGGACATCCCGGGACCCGTGACGCCGAGGGTAACGGGGGTGTCACGCTCGAGGCTGACGTCGGCCAGTCGCCCGGCGGCGGCGTCGGTGATCACCTGATCGTGGTCGGTGTCGCCGGTGATGACCGCGCCGATGACGACGACGGCGTCGACGGCGTCCTGGCGAGCCAGCCGGTCGGCGGCGAGTGGCGCGTCGTAGACCCCCGGGACGGCGACGACGTCGTGGACCGTGGCCCCGGCGTCGGCGGCGGCCTCGAGAGCGGCGCCCTCCATGGGTTCGGTGACCGGCCGATTGAACTGGCCGATCACGAGACCGAGCGTGGTCATACTCGAGGGGTTGGCTGGAGGATTCAAAGAGGTACCGTTCTGGGCGAACCGTGGTGAGCGAGTGAGCGCGCCCCAGTCGAACCCATCGCTCCGCATTACCCCGTGTTGGACGTTTCGAGCGTGTTGGCTCCCTGGAACTGGACACACCTACGGTTCCGGGCGTCTGCCCTCGAGTTCCAGCGCCGGTCGAACCTGCCGCTTCCAGGTTGCTCACCCGCCGAACCCCACGCCTCGAGCAGGCCACGGCCACTCTCGCCCCGGCCACCGCCAACACTCCATGGGCAGCCGTCACACGGCTCCGATCGATTCAAGCGGTGGGGGTCAGAATCAGCTGACATGAACCCACTCGAGAGCGTCGATGTCGACCGCCTCCTCGCTGGCGAGCCTGACTGGATCGATTCCGAGGTCGCCAGCCGCCTCGCCGCTCACCCGCTCGAGGCGATCGAGACGGAGTTCCCCCACTACGTCCACTCGATGGCAGCCCCCGATGGGCCACCACGACCGCGCGAACAGCATCCGGTCTTTTACGGCTGTTACGACTGGCACTCCGCCGTCCACAGTCATTGGGCACTCGTCCGCCAGCTTCGTCTCCTCGCGGCCCATCCGGATCGAGAACCAATCGTCACCTCCATCGACGATCGGTTGACCCGCGAGCACGTCGAACGGGAGGTGGCCCACCTCGAGGAGAACCCCACCTTCGAGCGACCCTACGGCTGGGTCTGGCTGCTCTGTCTGGCAGCCGAACTCGAGCTGTGGGAGGACCCTCCTGCCGACCGCTGGGCTGGGGCACTCACACCGCTCGAGGAGTGGATCGTGGAGACGATCATCGAGTGGCTCCCGCTCGATCGGCCGTTCCGCGTGGGGACTCACGGCAATTCGGCGTTTGCGCTGAATCGCGTGCTCGAGTACGCCACCGTGGTCGGGGACACGGCCCTCGAATCACAGGTTCGAGATACCGCCCTCGCGTGCTTCCAATCGGACAGGGACTACCCACTCGGGTACGAACCACTCGGCTGGGACTTCCTTTCGCCAGGGCTGACGGAGGCATACCTTGTGAGTCGGCTTCTCGACCCTGCCGAGTTCGCCGAGTGGTTCGAGGGGTTCCTTCCCGGGCCAAGCCTCCCCGACGCCGTGGGCCAGCCGATTCATCTCGATCCGGATCCGGAGTCAGGGATGGCGCTGCATTACGCCGGACTCAACCTCTCGCGGGCCTGGTGTCTCGCATCGATTTCGGAATCCCTCGAGACGACGGGGCACACCCTCGCACCCACGCTCGAGACAGCGGCTCGGGTACACGCCCGGGTTGGCATCGACGGGGCATTCACGGACGATTACGCCGGCGCTCACTGGCTGTCGTCGTTCGCGCTGTACCTGTTGACGAGGGCCGAATCGGGGATCGCCCTCGAGTGAGCGGGACGACCGCTGTGCGGGCTGTGGTGACACCGATAGCGCTCAGCTGTTGAACGGTTCCTCGTCTCGGTGTGCGTCGGGATTCTCCTGTTCTTCGGCCTCGGCCTCGCGCTCGATGGACTCCTCGAGGTCCTCGCGAGGCGCTTCTTCGTCCTGGGCGCGGCGATGGGCTTCCCGTTCGGCCTCGCTCTGTTCGTCAGCCGTCTCCTCGCTGTCGTCGTGCGTGTTGGAGTCAGCAGTCATACAGCACGGAGATTGTGGACCCGTTCCCAAGGAACCCCGCCCTGCCGAAGCAAGGAGGTCTATGGGCCCCGCGGTCCAAGCGTGGGTATGAACCTGCTCGTCACCGGCGCGAACGGCACGATCGGTACCGCCCTCAGAACTCACCTCGAGCGCGAATTCGACGACACACTCGAGGTCACCTGGCTCGATATCGAGCCCCACCCCGCTCCCGAGTCGTCGGCCGAGACCCTCATCGGAGACGTCACCGACTACGCAACGGTGCGGGCCGCGATGATGGGGCAGGACGCGGTCGTCCACCTCGGGATGCCGGACTTCCTCGGTGGACCCGACGAGCGCTCACTCGCCTGGTCCGCCGGCTTCGGCCACAGTTGCCAGGCCGTCGCGAACGTTCTCGAGGCCGCCCGTCGCGAGGGAATCGACACCGTCGTCTACGCCTCCTCGAATCACGCCGTGGGGATGCACGAGGTCGAACACGCCCCCGACATCTACGAACCCGATTTCGATCTCGAAATCGACCACGAGGCGACGCCTCGCCCGGACTCCCGGTACGGCGTCGTGAAGGTCTTCGGGGAGGCGATGGGCCGTCTCGCGGCCGATGCCCACGGACTCAACTGCTACGCACTCCGGATCTGTTCCGTCCGCAATCCAGCACAGGACCATCCGTTCGGCGACGCGGAGGCAGGCGTTTCGGCGGGCCGCTTCGAGCGCGGGAGCGACGCCTACGCTGAACAGGTCGCCAGACAGCGCTGTATGTGGCAGTCCAGACGCGACATCGCCCGGCAGGTGGCACGCTGTCTCGAGCGGGGTCGCGACGGTTCCGGGGAGTTCGACGTCTTTTACGGCCGCAGCGCGAGCGATCGGGCCTGGTTCGACCTCGAGCACGCTCGCCAGGTGATCGGATACGAGCCCGACGACGACGCGACCGCGATGACCGAACCGCCACTCGAGTAGCTGGTAGCCGAGCCCGAACCAGCAGGATCGATGGGATGTCAGTACGTTGTGGGCGAGACCACCGCGTAGCAGTTCCCGCTCGAGACCGCCCGCGAGCGGGTGACGAGCGTGCTGGCCTCGAGGTCGGCAGCGAACTCCTCGGGGTCGTAGATGTGATAAAACCGATCGACTGTCTCGTCCCCTGGAAGCGTCCAGTCCACGGTCGTGTCGAATCCCTCGGTCTCCTCGAACCGGTCGTGAGCCGTGCTCCAGGCACTAACGAGCGCTCGGCCGTCGGGGGCGAGGACGCGAGCCAGTTCGTCCAGGCTGTCGAGACGTGCCTCGCGTGTCGGCAGATGGTGGAGCGTCGCGACGTACACCGCGACGTCCACGGCGTCGTCGACGACGGGAAGCCAGGCGGCGTCACCTTGTATCAACTCGACCGCGAAGTCGCGCTCACAGCGACGCTCGCGGGCGGTCTCGAGAAGCCCTCGACTCACGTCGACGCCGAGGACGCGGTCGGTCTGCGGGGACAGCTGTTCGGCATGACGGCCATTGCCACAGCCGAGATCGAGGGCCACGCCACCATCGACGTGATCCTCGACGAAGGTCTCGACCTCCGGCCAGGCGTACTCCCGAGTCGAGGCAAAGTGGTCCGCAATGCGGTCGTACGTCTCCATGACCGCTCGACGTCGCTCCATGGCGACTCCTCGAGCGGAGGGCGGTAAAGTCCGACGATCCACCGGACGAGAGGACCCACCGACCCTCGAGTGTCACCGATCCGGGGCCCTGGCCCTGGGTAGCGATCAGATCAGGACGGCGAACAGGACGAACGAGAGCGACAGCATGAACACGGCGTGTTTGACACCCGCCTTGATATCACCCGTGGACAACTGACCGGCGATCAGGGCCGAGAGCGCCCCCTGGAGAACCGTCGCGTGGTAGAAAAGCGTCGTGTACACGTCGGGGTCGATCCCATCCGCGCCACCGAACCCGTCGATCTGTGAGGGGTCGACGCCATCGGAGGCCCCGGCACTCGCTACCTCCATGTTCGGCAGCATGTAGCCCGCGAGGACCGCGATGATGAACAGGAAGACCAGGAAGGAGAGGTGAACGGGTCTCGAGTTGTCGGCGGAGGCCACCCATTCGCGACGGCGCAGGCTGTCACCGGGGGCGTTACGTTCATACCGTGTGAGTGCTAACGGACGAATGCCCAATGAGGCGCGAGCACTTCACGCTAGACGTCAGCAACGTCGACTGGGTCGAAACCGACGGCGAAGCGACCCAGCCGACAGTAGCCATCGACTTCACTGGCCCGGAGACGATGCTTCGCGAGCGCCTCACCGATCCCGACGGCGACCCCCTCGGCGCGGAAGCAACCGACGTGGCACTCAGGCTACAGGGCCCACTCGGTGACCACGACACCGTTGGGGTCGTCAGCGTGACCAATCGCGTGACTGGTGATTTCATTCTCGAACTCAACGAAACCGCGAGCGACGTCCTCCAGTTCATCAGAGCCGCCCGAGGCTACGGCAAGGCCGCGAGCGACGAGGGTCGTTACCAGGTGACGATCACCATCGACGGTGAACCCTTCGTCGAGTACGAAAAGCGGACCTTCCTCGTCTACGACGACGACGGGAACCTCCTGCGCCAGCACAGCCTCATCCCGAGCGGCGTCGAACTGTAACGCCGGCGACCCAGTTGGGTTCCCGCCGACGGGAAACGACCGGCAATTATAAGTTCTTTAGGCGACCCTAAACCAAATGAAGCGCTCACCGCCGGATCACCGATGGCCCATCAACACTTACAGTCCACGACCGAGAATCCCCACAGGGAGTCAGTGACAGGCACCACCGACGTGGTTCTCGAACTCGAGAACGTCTCGAAGCACTTCGGGGAGGAGACGGTCATCGCCGACCTCTCCCTGGAGGTGCACGACGGCGAAATCCTGACGTTGCTGGGCCCCTCTGGATGCGGCAAGACGACGACGCTGCGACTCATCGCCGGGCTCGAGCGCCCGGACACCGGCTCGATCAGCCTCGAGGACGCACCCGTGGCTGGAACGGGCTCGTTCACCCCGCCGGAGGACCGCGGGGTCGGGATCGTCTTTCAGGAATTTGCCCTCTTTCCCCACCTCACCGCTCGCGAGAACGTCGCCTTCGGCCTCACTGACTGGGATACCGACGAGCGCGACGCTCGCGTCGAGGAACTGCTCGAGCTGGTTGGTCTGACCGATCATGGCAATGACTACCCCGAGGAGCTATCCGGCGGCCAGCAACAGCGGATCGCACTGGCCCGCTCGCTCGCCCCGGAACCCGAGATCATCCTGCTCGACGAGCCGTTCTCGAATCTCGACGTGGACCTGCGCGTCGAGATGCGCGAGGAGGTCCGCCGGATTATCAAGGAAACCGGCGTCACCGCCGTGTCGGTGACCCACGATCAGGAGGAGGCCCTCTCGGTCTCTGACCGGGTGGCCGTCATGCACGAGGGCGACCTCGAGCAGATCGGTACCCCAGAGCGAGTGTTCCAGCAGCCGAAATCGCGATTCGTGGCCGGGTTTCTTGGCCACGCCAGTTTCCTCTCGGGGACGGTCGAGGGCGACCACGTCGACACGTCCCTCGGCCGGGTGCTCAGGGCGGACGTCAACGGCCTGGTCGTCGAGTACGACGGGACCGAAATCGACCTCCTGATTCGCCCGGACGACGTGACGGCCTACCCGGCAGGTGGTCCCGAGGCCGACGGCACCGTCGTCTATCGGCGATACCTGGGGCCGACTATTCTCTACCGCGTCGAACTGGACGACGGCGGAACCATCGAGTGCATGCACAACCACTCCGACCGGATCGACCTCGACGAGCGCGTCGCGGTTCGAGTCACCGCCGATCACGACATCGCCTGGTTCCCCGCCGAACAGCGCACCGACGATTACCGGGCAATCAGGCAAACCGAAAGCGGTGAATCCTCCGACGCCGAACCGGGGACGGCGGACTGATCTGACCCGCCGTGGTGAGTTCGCAGCGGGACCCGCATTACACCGGATCTGTTTCGTGGAGAAACGTCTGGAACTCGATCGTTCGCCCCTCTGGGTCGTCGGCGAAGAACTGATAGATCCGATATTGGTCGTTCTCGACCGGTTCGCCCCGGGCTCGCGCTGCCAGCGCGTCGTACATGACGTCGACGTCACCGCGTGAGCTGTAGACGAACGTGATCGTTCCCTCGGTCTCCGCCTCCGCACGATCACAGAACCCGAAGAGCATGTTGTCGTACTGGAGAATCGTGCAATCCGGCTGTTCGAGCCATTGCTCGGCCCCAATTCTCTCGACATAGAAGTCGACGATCTCCTCGAGTGATTCGGTCCCGTAAAAGACGATTCCTGACATGGTCCTCCCAACGCAGGCCGATAGAAAAAATCGTTCGGATGTCGGAGCCAATATGTGTTGGGACCGACGACTCGTGGGTATGGCGGAGGCGATGGTTCGGGAGCGCGCGACTGGGGCCCGGTTCTCGAGGCGTCACACTGGTCCAGACGACGGTCGCTGGTGTCTAGCAGGGCCCCACGGTCGCGGAGGACAAAACCGTGACTGACCGTGACCGGCTGGCGATCCGATGTGGCTACGTCGCCCCCGCACTCGCGGTCGGGGCCATCGTGCTGGCCAGCCTCGTCGCGTCACCGGAGACGTTCACCTGGCGTGAGCGGGCCCTCTCGGACATGGGGCGGGCAGGCACCCGGACGTTCGTCCTGTTCAATGGCGGCCTCGTCCTCGCTGGACTCGCCGGCCTTCCGTTTGTCCGCTACTGGTTGACACGGGGACGCAATCGCCTCGAGCGAGTCGGCATCGCTATGTCCGGCCTCGCGGTGGTTGGCATGGTCGGTGTCGGCGTGTTTTTCATCGAGCACACGGTCTACTACCTCGAGCGTGACCTCCACGGAGTCGCGGCGCTGACGGTCTTCGGCGTGGCACCGATCGCCCAGTTGATCGTCGGATCCGCCCAGGTTCTCGAGCGTGACCGGTGGCCCGCCCTCGCCTCGTTCTGGCTCGCGGTCGCACAACTGATCGGGTGGCTCTGGTGGTTCGGCTACCGGGCCGGCGCCGACGACCCCTGGGCCTGGTTCGCCGTACCGGAGCTGATCGCGGCCGTTTCCTTCGCCGCGTGGATCTGGGTCCTCGCGTGGACACTCGAGCGACGTGCGGGGTACCGGTGAGCGTCGGGCTCGAGTGTCCACGCGGGGAGTGCATTGCGGGGGGATGCCCGGCAGCGCAATCAGCTGGCGAGCGGTCGGTTGTCTCGATGGTGTGCCATCGGACGCCGCGATTGCTCCAGCAGTTGCCCGATTGAAGCCAGTTCCAACCCCGGTCGACTGGCTGTCGTCTGTCAGGACGAGCGCCCCCTCACGGCCCAGACTCTCGGTCTCATTCGCCTCGTTTGCGTATCCACGGTGGGGTCACCACCACGTAGCCCGCAACCCCACCCAGAAGCAGCACGTAGAACGTCCAGTCGGGCCACCCGGCGGCGAGAAAGATGAGCACGACGAAGAGCGTCCAGAGCGCCAGTGCAGCGGCATCGACGACGAGTCGGAATCCTGCGACGCCGAGTTTGCGGGCGACCCGAGCGTCGCCGTCGCCAGGATCGGCTCCCCCTTCGTGCGTCATTGCCTCGCCACCTGCCGACTGAATTCGCTCCTCGAGGGTGCACGCCTCGCGTAGCGGTCGGTCGTCGCTCGAGACCCCGAGCAACCGCCGTCGTCGAGCGGGTCAGAAGTGATAGCCATAGGTGTCGGTGAGGTGATGGGCGGCGATGCCCCAGACGTAGCTCTGCCCCGGCCACCACGTCCGGGCATTGTTGAACCCGGCGACGAGCACTGCGTCGTCGTCGCCAGCGGGATCGGCGTGAAAACTGACCGACCCGCTGTCGCCGTCGGTCATGTCCGTCTCGTCCCCCCAACGCAGTTGGCCGCGTCGGCAGCCGTCCCCGGTCAGACACGAGACCGCATCGATCCCCTGGATTTCGCCGCTCGTCTCGCCAGTGAGCGCCCCCACCTTCTTGAGTCCATCACCGCGAGCGAGCAGATCGGCGAGCCCCAGACGGGTGTACTGGCCGACGACGTTGTACAGCCGATTCCCGTCGATTGAGCGGCCGGGGCTGTACGAGCCGGTCGGTTCGATTGTTGCGACGTCGGCCCCGGGATAGCCGTTCGCGACCGCGCCAACCCTGGCCCGCCCACCGGTTCGAAAGTCGACGTCGACACTCGCCCCGGTGGGTGTCGGGCGACTCCTGAAAGCGTGTTCAGCCGTGGCGAAGTACCGGTCACCCGTGTTCGGATCGGTGAGTGCAGGTGCCAGCGTGGCGATGCTGGTGCCGGTCTCGCAGGCAACCCCAGCAGGGACGACGCTATCGGCCGCGTTCTTGGCACGACGCGGCTGTCGATCGAACCCGTCTTCCTCGAGGTCGTCGAGGTTTCGGATCGCCTCGACGTCGATGTACACGCCGTCGATAACCCGGTCGAGCACCTCGCGGACGGCATCTGCGTCGACCGACACCTCGACAGTGATCCGGGCACTCTCGTCGTCGTAGCTTCCGGGGACGACCGCGCTTCCGAGGTACCCCGTGATCGCCGACCTCGCCAACCAGCTGTTGAGTTCGAAAGCCTTCGAGACCGCGGCATACCAGCGCGCTGGGACCGTCCGCGTCCGTGCCTGGAGCCCCGCCGAGTCGTCGCCGTCGGGTCGCACGAGGGCGGTCGTGATGTCGATATCGCCGTCCACCCCGAAGACGTCGCCAACGCCCAGGAAACCGGCGACGCCGAGGGTGTAGGCACCGGCTGCCATCGTCCGGAGGGCCTCTCGGCGCTCGAATCGAGGGGGCGTCGACTCGGCAACCGACTGCTGCGGCTTCGCGGACGGTGGAGACTGGTCAACCATCGATAGCAGACAGGGGTTCTCCGCCGTGGGTAGGGAAAGCTAATACCCTCGTACACCGACCGTTTCGGTCGCCGCTGTCGGCAACGGGCAGTTAACTCGTGAAACGGCTCACCCGAACGCACATGCGCCAACACACCCGCGATAACATCACCTTCGTGCTGGTGACCACGGAGGCAGCTGGGCGGTTTCCTCTTTATCCCGCCCCACCTTCTCGATTCGTGTGATCCAGGTATTGCACGTCGGCCCCGAGGACGCCCTGGCGCTCTCGTTCGCGACACACTCGAGCGATCCGCGAAACTCGAGACGCCACGTCCTGATCGGATCGAAACCGTTCTCGGTGCCGGGTCGCAAATGGAAAACGGTTTTTCCCACCCCCGCGCAGAATTTGCCATGAACGTTCGTATCGGACCGGATGCATCCGCCGAGGAGGCGTCCGCGATCGGGTCCGCACTCGCCGAGTACGTGGGGAAAGACATCGAAGTGTACGTCGGTGACGCGTCCGAACCGATCGTGGTCGAATCCCCACCCGAGGGTGCACGCGAGGCGTCGACCGAACGGGTCGCCGGCGTCTCGAGCCGGACCGAGGGCGAGGATCGAGGCGAAGCTGACGAGTCCGACCTCGCCCCGACCGAACGCGAGGCCAAGCTCCGTGCGGAGATCGCGGAGATCCTCGAGGGGGGTCACGAGAAGTATAAGCAGCAGCTCCCGGATGAGGGGAAGCTATTCGTTCGGGATCGGATCGACCTCTGGTTCGGTGGTGAGGACTCCAAATTCCTCTTCGAGGACGGGACGTTCGCGGAATTCGACGCCGACGATCGGCTGCCGGCGGACGCCCTGATCACCGGGGCAGCCACGTTCGAGAATCGAGACCTCCACTTCATGGCCAACGACTACACGGTCAAGCGTGGCTCGATGGCTGCCAAGGGGGTCGAAAAGTTCATTCGGATGCAACAGCGAGCACTCAAGACGGGACAGCCGGTGTTGTACCTGATGGACTCCTCGGGTGGGCGAATCGACCAGCAGACGGGCTTTTTCGCCAATCGGGAGGGGATCGGGAAGTACTATTATAACCACTCGATGCTCTCGGGACGAGTGCCACAGATCTGTGTCCTCTACGGCCCCTGTATTGCCGGCGCGGCCTACACGCCGGTGTTCGCCGACTTCACGATCATGGTCGAGGGCATGTCGGCGATGGCGATCGCCTCGCCACGGATGGTCAAGATGGTGACGGGCGAGGAGATCAGCATGCAGGAACTCGGCGGGGCCCAGATGCACGCGCGGAAATCGGGGTCGGCTGACCTCGTCGCGACCGACGAGGAACACGCCCGAGAACTCGTCGCCCAGCTGATCACCTATCTGCCCGACAACGCCGACGAAAAGCCGCCACGGACCGAGGGCCGATCACCAGCGCGGTCACCCGAGGGGATCGATTCGGTGATTCCCCAGCATCCAAATCGGGGGTACGACATGGTCGACCTGATCGACCGGGTCGTCGACGAGGGGAGTTACTTCGAACTCAGACCCGACTACGGCAAGGAGATCATCACGGCCTACGCCCGGATCGACGGTCGACCCGTGGGGATCATCGCGAACCAGCCAGCCCACCGCGCGGGGGCGATCTTCCCCGACGCCGCCGAAAAGGCAGCCGAGTTCATCTGGAAATCCGATGCGTTCAACGTTCCGCTGCTCTACCTCTGTGACACCCCCGGCTTCATGGCCGGCTCGCAGGTCGAGGAGGACGCTATCCTCGAGCAGGGGAAGAAGATGATCTACGCCACCTCCTCGGCGACCGTGCCGAAACAGACCGTCATCGTCCGGAAGGCCTACGGCGCGGGCATCTACGCGATGGGCGGCCCCGCCTACGACCCCGAGAGCGTCATCGGGCTTCCCTCCGGGGAAATCGCGATCATGGGGCCCGAAGCGGCGATCAACGCGGTCTACGCCCGCAAGCTGTCGGAGGTCGACGATCCCGACGAGCGAGCCGAGATGGAGGACCGACTGCGCGAGGAGTACCGCGAGGACATCGACATCCACCGGATGGCCAGCGAGGTCGTCATCGACGAGATCGTCCCGCCGAGTACGCTCCGGGAGGAACTGGCGAACCGGTTTGCGTTCTACGAAGGGATCGAGAAGTCACTGCCGAACAAGAAACACGGCACGGTCATCTAGGCCGTCTCCGACCGGAACCGGTCGCTGTCTGTCCTCTTGGCTTCTCGCGACCACCGATCGACCGGTGGTCGCTCTCGAGAATTCCATCACGGTTCGGCGAGACGCTGCCAGCACTCGCCACGGTGAGCAAGTCGCCGCCGGACGGAGAGCGCTCCTCCTCCAGAATACCCTCGATCTCACCTTCGTACTGGCCGTAGACGACCACGGGTTCGTCGCTCGAGCAGGTGCCTGCAACGGCCTCATCCTCGCTCGAGTCGGTCATGGGAACACCTTGGGAGACACGTATTCCTTTTCTGTGGGATTTCGAGGCGGCGTAACTCTCTTCCCTTCCGCAACTCCTCCGGTGGTTTTCTACCCGATAACCGCGAAGTATGGCGGGGTTACGACGAGCGCGGGGCGGCTACACTCGGCATAACAAAACCCGACATCGGGGTATGCCCACCAACGGTACCCCCGGTGGCGACGACCGGTTCGACTCCGGTCGGGGGGCTATGTCGGTCGATCGGTCCACCTTGGTTCATCGCCTGGGGCTCGAGGGAGTCGACGCGCGCCGTCTCGAGGGCGTCCTCTGGGTCGGCGTCGCGATCGCCCTGGTCGGCGACGTGGTGACGACGTTCGTCGGCCTCCACCTGGGCCTCCACGAGTCCAATCCCGTGGCTCGCAGCGCCATCGAAGGGTGGGGGCTGTACGGTATGCTCGGCCTGAAGGGGCTGGCTGTTGGCGTCGCATTGCTCTGTCGACCGCTTCTCGCGGGTCCGTATCGCCCGATCATCCCGGCTGCCCTCGCGGTGCCGTGGCTGCTCGCGGTGGTGAACAACGTGGTGTTGATTCTGGCGACCGTGGTCTGATTGTCCAAGGTTCACTGTGGCGGCGGATTGAGGCCACGCTCGAGGACCACGGCGGCGAGGTCTGATTGTCCAAGGTTCACTGTGGCGTTACTGACTCTCGTGTCCAATACTTCAGCTTCTATTGTAAAGGTTTAATCTGTCGCACAAAAATTCAGATCCTGTAGCAACTTCTGGAACTAAAGTGTTGGTCGATGGGCTCCACCTTGGCCATCCATATCACCCGAATCCACCGAACCAGAGGCCTCACCCCTCGCGGGGTACGACTACCCTCACTCTTGTTTCATCAGCGGAACCGGGGCTAGCCGTCGTCGCCCCAGTTGTCGCCCGTCTCGAGGCGACTATGCCTCCCGACCTGAAAGACAGGTGCTTGAGTCGCGACCTTTGTAACGAGCAGATCGTCTTGGTGCTGGCCGTGGCGTCGGGGCGGTGATTGGCGTCGCGATCACCCTAATGTCCTTCCTCTTCGAGAGGACCGACTCTGGATGTTCGTGGCGGTGCACTTGTCGATCCACTCGGCATCCTGCTGCTTGCCGCCGTGGGGACCTACCCCGGCGCCATCTCCCAACAGCGGTGAGACGTCGCTGAAAGGATGGGAGTGGCGGGGATCGTGGCCGCAGTACTCAGTAGCTTCGGATTCATACCGCGAGGCAATTATTTTACACAATACCGATAGAATTAATACCTGGGCTGCTGGACTACTACTTATGAATGAATCTCGATCGGTGGCTTTTGGCCTTTTAGCCGCGATAATTTTGGCAGGTGTAGCAAGCTATTGGACTGGACAAGAAACCTTACTAGGTGGCACACCTTTAGGAGTTGGTATCTATCTCGCGATAGGTGTTGGTCTTCCGCAACTTTTGCTCTGGCGGCGAACCAGTGAGACAGCTCGTTTTGCTATCGGAATATTAGCGGTTGGTGGGGCTTTCCTTGCGGTTATATGGGGATTTTTTACAATTGGGCTCGCTGGCACTTGGCACGCAAGCATCTCGGTTATCCTCGTGCTCGCCCTCTTGATTGTCATTGGTTGGACTATTGTCCGGGAATTCTTGAGCGGGTTTAGATCAACCCACAGAAAATCATCCAACCATTAATAACCTAAGCTATAAGTAAAATTCTATTATATATTGGACTCGGGATTAGATAATTTCCTCTAATCTAACGGTTCTGTAATCCTGACTGACCTGAGGGGTGTTTCGATAGATTTAGAAACATTTTCTAATGATATTCAAAAAATACCACCAAATTCAACTGCAATAATTCTTGATATCGGGGATGAACCCCAATGTTAATTGCAACTGAAAAATTTCCATTCCTATACTTCTAATCTATTATTATATGTAGAAATTATTAAAATAAAGTTTATTACCAACTTATCATCATATGTATTTGATCATAGAATGAATCAACGATCCCGACGTTCGCTATTAAAGGCAACTGCCATTAGTGTTGTTTCAATCGGTGGTCTGAGTTCAATCGCCACCGCTTCAAACGAAAAGGCACTACGTAAAAAATACGAGGCTTGGGACGACGCTTATGAGTTGTACGCAGACGAGTACGGACGAGAGGAAGCGCAGGTGATTGTAGAGGTTTTTTCCGACTACGTCCAAGAATATGAGAGAAATAAGCTATCTGCCGAAAAAGCAGTGGAAAAGGCGTGGCTACAAATAGCCCAAGACCCATTAACAAAACAGGTCAGTGCGGATATTCATGACCATCTGGAATTCAAGGAAACGTTGGAAAAACAAATCCGAGACCCGTCGGACGAGCCGAGCTTTGATGCCGAATCAGCAACGGTACAGCAAGAGACTGAGCTTGAATTAAATAATAGTTATGAGGATGGTTCATCACCCCTGAGCGGATCTTGGGATACATCCGTTCGTACGGAGGACGATGATGGCGAAGCCCGAATGCGGGGATATTGTGGAACGGTAGTGGGTGGGAGCGCGGAGTATGTCATAAGACTATATTCGGATGCACGCGGGAACACTGGAGACATCCAATTGAACGTCGATTATCGGTACAGAGGAAATACCACCTCTACAGTGGGTGACGCATCCACGGAGCTTTTCTTATTTGTGGAAACCTTTGACGGTGATGTAATAAAATCGTATGTGGAGGGGCTAGGAACCTCTGGAGAGAATTCACAATCTGCGCAATTTACCGTTCCTGATGATGCAGGAGGTGCGTTTTACGGAGTTGAGCTCCGCGCCTCGGCATCAGCTATCGTTGAGTACACTTACAGCGATTATTACGGCCGTGATTTCAGAGGGAGGCGTCGGCGAGTGAACGTGGATAATCTCACACTCCAAGATTTATAACGGCGACTGGTCGAAAACGCCTTGGGAAATTTATTTTACTGCTAATAAATATTAAATATTATTAAGTAAATTTTAATATTTATGCATAAATAACCGGAGAACCCAGTACCCCGTCTGTTTGGCGAGTTCGATATGGACGACATCCCCAGACAGCTTAATGAACGCGAGGAGGCCGTCTCGAGCCCGGAAGGGCGCCGGGGCGTCCAGCGGACCTGGTGGAAGCTAGAGCGGGTGCCAGGCAACGACCACATCAGGAAGTACTAGGGCCGAGACGTGGTGGAGGAGTTCGCCGGAGAGATCCCCTCCCCCTTCCATCTCGTCGATGGTGGGAAGTCCTCGAGTCGAAGCCGGGAGGTGTCGATCCGTTAGGGAAAGAGCGTGGAGTCACGGAGTTTCGTCGCAGGTCTCCTGGTCGCAATCGACGTCCGTGAGGCGAGCCTCGTCACCCTCCTCGCCCACGGGCACGACCGTCTCACCGTCGAAGCTAACGGTGACGGTGACGTCGTCCCGGGTATTCAGGTACTCATCGCGGGCGACGGTGTACCGGTAGCAATCGACCGGGTCACCGCCGTCGGCCCGCCAGTTCCGAAGCAGGCCCTCGCGGCGGCCACCGTGGCGCTCGACGTATCGCTGGATGGCTCGGTTCGAGGGCTCGTTGTCCACGTGGGCCTCGATGACGACCACCTCGAGGTCCAGGCGGTCGAACGCCAGGGCCATCATAGCGGCGGCACGCTCGCCCGAGTAGCCCCGGCCCCAGAATCGCTTGCGGAGCCAGATGCCGAGGGTCATGGTGCGGGCGTCCCAGTCGACCCCGAAGCCGGCGTCGCCGGCGAACTCG
>LKND01000071.1 GCA_001564275.1 Natrialbaceae archaeon Tc-Br11_E2g14
CGCTGGCCGTGGCGGTGGACGTGCTCGGTCATCCACTCGCGAAGCGGGTCGAACTCGCCCTCGCGGATGCGGGCGTCGACGTCAGCGAGGTCCTCGCGCATCGCCGCATCGAGCTGGGCGGCGAGCACGCTGCCCACCGTGTAGCCCTGGAATCCGGCGAAGCCGTACGACCAGTGGGTGTCCTGCAGACAGCCGTCGGTGTCCGTTTCGGGCCGGATCCCGAGATACTCGTCCATCTTGTCGTTCCACACCTGGGGAATGTCCGCGACGTCGAGGTCGCCCTCGACGAACGCCCGGTCGATCTCACACCGGAGGATGATGTGCAGGTGGTAGGTGAGTTCGTCCGCCTCGACCCGGATCAGGTTGTCCGGATAGATCCGGTTGACTGCCGCGTAGGCCTCCTCGACCGTCACGTCCTCGAGGTGGGGAAAGTGTTCCTTGAGCGTCGGCAAGAAGAACTCCCAGAAGGGCTTCGTTCGGCCGACGTGGTTCTCCCAGAATCGGGACTGGGATTCGTGAACGCCCGAGGACAGGGAGGCCCCGAGGGGCGTCCCGTACTCGTCTTTGGGCAACCCCAGCTGGTAAGTCGCGTGGCCGAACTCGTGAATCGTCGCGGTCAGGGCGTCGATCGGATCGTCCTCACGGAAGCGGGTCGTGATCCGGGCGTCGAACTGGTTGCCGGACATGAACGGGTGGGGCGCGGTGTCGAGACGGCCGTGCTCGCGCTCGTAGCCCAGCAGGTCGACGGCCTCCTGTGAGAGTGCCATCTGGGTCGCCTCGTCGTAGGTGTGTCCCTCGAAGGGCGACGGGAGCTCCCGACCCTCGGTCTGAATTCGCTCGATCAACGGCACGAGGTGTTCGCGTAACTCGGTGAAGATGCGCTCGACGGTCTCGAGCGGGAGATACGGCAAGCCATCCTCGTAGAGCACCCGGTAGGGGTTCTCCGTGGGGTCGATCGCCGCCGCGCGCTCGCGATGCAGATCGATCAGTTCCTCGAGGGCCGGGGCGAAGTGGTCGAAATCGTCTTCCGCTTTGGCCTCCTGCCAGACCTGCTGTGTCTGGGCCTGGTGAGCCGTCAGTTCCTCGACCAGGTCCGCGGGCACGTCGACCGCACGGTCGTACCGTCGCCGAAGTTCTCGAACGACGGCTGCCTGATCGTCGGTGAGGTCGGTCGCCTCCAGGCGCTCGAGCCAGGCACCGACGTCGTCGTCGACCAGCAGTTCGTGACCTAGCGAGGAGAGTGTCGACAGCTGGCCCGCCCGGGCGGGGGTCCCCCCTTCGGGCATCATCACCCGCTGGTCCCAGCCGAGCACCATCGACGCCATCTGCACGTTGGTGAGTTTCTCGGAACGGTCGACCAGTGCGGCGTAGGCCTCGGGTGTGTCGGGATCTGACTCGTCAACAGTTGCCATATTTCGTCTCGAAACAGGGGATTCCTCGATAGTAAATCATGGGGTCCCAGCAGGCAATGAGTGCGGGTGCAGGGGAGCCGACAGTCAACGGGCCGTCTCGAACAGCGCCCTGAGTTCGGCACCGTCTTGCCCCGCAGACAGTCCGAGCCAGCACGTCAACCGCGCCTTCCACGGTGGCAGATCGCCGCCCTCGATCGCTCCCGCCTCGAGCAACCGGGCAGCGCCGCCCGCGCCACCGTAGACGCCCGCAGTTGCGCCCGCGTGACACCGCGAGGTCACCACGACGGGGACCCCGGCGTCGATGGCACGTTCGAGGGCGCCACCGAGGGCGGCGGTGGCGTTTCCGAGTCCGGTCCCGGCGAGGACGACGCCGTCGAGTTCGTCGACCGCGAGCCCACGCTCGATCGCCCACCCGTCAGCGCCCGTGGCGTTCGTCACGATGGGGACGCGGATGTCGGGATCGAGGCGAGCCCCTGGCACGCGAGGGACACCCGTCGCGGGCTCGGCGAGCAGCCGGAGGCCGTTGGGCGTCAGTTCCGCCACCGGGGTCGTCTCGGGCGACTGGAACGTCTCGAGTTTGCTCGTGTGCGTCTTGACGGCGTGGCGGGCGGCGTGAACGGTCTCGTTGAACGCGACGTAGCAGCCGCCGCGGTCGCGAAAGCGGGCGTCGGCTCCGACGCGGACGGCCAACTCGAGGTTCGTCGGCCCGTCGGTGCCGAGCTGGTCGAACGACCGCTGGGAGCCCGTGCAGACGACCGGCTGGTCGGTCTCGAGAACGCTCGCGAGCAGGTAGGCCGTCTCGGCCATCGTGTCGGTGCCGTGGGTGACGACGACGCCCTCGACGCCCGCCCGTGTCGCGCGTTCGATGGCGTCCACAAGGCTGTTTGCGTGTTCGGCGTTCAACTGGAACCCCGAGACCTGACAAACTTCTTGAACATCGATGTCGGCGATCGACGCGAGGCCAGGAACGCGCTCGAGCAGTGCTGCTCCCGACTCTGAGGGAGTCTTTCCACCGTCGCCGTCGGTGCTGGCGATCGTGCCACCCGTGGTGCAGATTCGAATCCGTGGTCGATCCATACGGGGAGATCGTGGGTCGGTTTCATAGGGTTTGTTGAACCGACGGGTCACCCACCGTCAGCGGCGACGATACGGGCAGAATACAGCAGGAGAGGGAGTCCATACCGCCAGCATGGAGGGCTTACTCGAGCGGGCACCATCCACCGAGGCGGTGACTGCGGAGGGGTATCGACCTCAGTTGACGGAACGAACCGAGCGTTTCACATTCCTGGAGGTTCTGGTTCTCGAGAGGGTTTGTTTTCCATGTTTTTATGGTAATTGTGAATATATTTGCACAATATTAATCTCGAGGGGTGGCGTAGCGGTGTCTCATGGTGCAACGTATCAAACGCCGCCGCTTCATCGCGGCCACAGGTGTTGCTGGATTCGCCGGGATCGCCGGCTGCATTGGCGAAGACGTCGATGACGACGCGGCTGACGACGACGAGGAGATGGACGACGCGGACGACGATGCCGAGATGGACGACGACACTGACGACACCGACGACGAGGAAGAAGAAGCCGAGGAGATCGGTGACGCCGAACCGGATGAGGGTGGGGAAGTCCTCGCCTGGCACGCCGGTGGCACGGGTGGAACCTACTACCCGCTCTCGGGCGAAATGAAATCCATCGTCGAGGAACACACGCCCCACGGGCTGCAAGTCCAATCGACGGGCGCGAGTGTCGAGAACGTCGGCAGCCTCGGCCGCGAGGAGGCCGACTTCGCGCTGATCCAGAACGACATCGCGTTCTTCGCGGCCAACGGGACGGGCATCGAGGACTTCGAGGACGAACCGATCGAGAACCTTCGGGGCGTCGCCACGCTCTACCCGGAGACCATCCACATCATCACCCAGGAGGATTCCGGCATCGACTCCGTCGCGGACCTCGAGGGGGCCTCGATCAATACGGGCGACCTCGGGAGCGGGACGCAGGTCAACGCCCTGCAGATTCTCGAGTCCGCGGGTGTCGAAGATTTCGACGAGCAAAACACGGACTTCGCGTCGGCGGCCGACCAGATCAGGGATGGTGACATCGACGCAGCCGTGATCGTCGGCGGCTGGCCCGTTGGGTCGGTCGAAGAGCTCGCCTCGACGGAAGACATCGCCCTCGTTCCGGTCGACGGTGACGTACGTGAGGCCGTGAGGGACGACGCCGAGTGGATGGCCGACGACACGATTCCGGGCGGAACCTACGACGGGATCGACGACGACGTGGACACCGTCTCGGTCCAGGCGATGATCGCGACCCACGACGGCGTCGACGACGAGATCGTCGAGGAGGTCACGATGGCCATCTTCGATAACACCGACCAGTTCAGCATCAAGGCCGACTTCATCACCGTCGACACCGCACAGGACGGGATGCCGATCGACCTCCACCCAGGGGCCGAGGCGTACTTCGGCTGATCGAGCGGCCGTGCTCGTGCCCACACCCGGGTGGCTCGGGGACCTCGAATGCCCCGAGTGACACGATGGAGTCGGGTATCCGAGTACCCAGCCCAGCCTCGAGTGCCGCCGGCATCTCGGGCATCGACCGCAGTCACAGACCACCGTGGGACTCACTCGCCGATCACTCGTCGTCGCCGGACTCGCCGCCAGCGGTGTCGCCGGGCTCGGCGCGGCGATCGATCGTCTCGGCGCGGGGAAGACGACTGGAACGCTCGTCGTCGCCGACGCGGGGAGTGACGACCGCCTCCTTGAGCACCCGGTCGAGGCGGGCCAATCGGTCGTCCTCGCCTACACCCACAGCGTCGAGAAGACGCCCGTGGAGGATCGCTACGTCGTCGAGGGAGACCGGTTGCGGATGACCGGTACGTGGTTCCAGTCTCACGGGGCCGGGCTCCCGGCTGACGAACCGATCGAGCGGGTTGACGGGGGCTTCCTCGTCGAACGGTCGACGACCCACGAACGACTCCACGTAGCCGTGGGCGAAACCGCCGGTCACGAACTGGTCGTCGGCGAGGAGCGCCACGACCTCGTGGCGCTGGGGGCCGCGTCCGTGGTGCTGTTCGTCGAGGCTCGAGGTGAGGAGAACGGTCACGGCCGCTCGAGCGGGCCAGAGACCAGATCATGAGCATCGAACCGGGACCATCATCGTCGGAGGACGACATCGACCAGGAACAGATTCTGCAGGAGGTCGAGCGTCGCCGAACGCTGACGGGTCCGATCGCCGTCCTCGTCGCGTTCATTGGAATCGCGTTCTCGACCTATCAGCTGTGGCTCGCCGCCAGGGGGTTCACCTTCGAGGCGACGCTCCCGGTCCTCGGTACCATCAGGCTCGGCTCCTTGCAACTGCTCCAGGTAAACGCGATTCACGTCACCTTCGCCCTCGTGCTCGCGTTTCTGCTGTTTCCGGCCAGTCGGGGTGACGGATTTATCGCCCGCCGCCTCGGTCGTATCGAACCCGTCCTTCGAGGACGTCTGGGTGAGGACAGTCCGGTGACTCGAGCGGTCGCCAGGCTCGCCGCGTTCACACGATGGGCAGCCCTCGACCCCCAAATGAATCGGGTGACGCCGCTGGATGTCGGCCTGATCGTCCTCACACTCCTCCCCGCCCACTACATCGCCACCCAGTACGACGAGATTCGAACGATCGCCGTCCATCGATTCGACGGCACCCAGGCGATCCACGACGTGTTGCCGTTTCTCGAGCCACTCGTGCTCGCGATCGCGTGGCTCGGCATCCCGGTCGACCAGGCCTCTTACGCGTTCTGGCTCGGCGTCCTCGGCCTGCTGCTCGTCCTCGAGGCGACCCGCCGGGCGCTCGGCATGCTGTTGATGACGCTGGTTGGGCTGTTCATCGTCTACGCACGCTGGGGGTATCTCGTTCCCCGGGACTCGGCCGTCGGCGCGCTCGCGATCCAGCCCGAAAACTGGGAGAATATCGTCTACAATCTCTGGTACACCGTCGAGGCAGGGGTGTTCTCCACCCCAGTCACCGTCAGCGTCCGCTTCATTTACATCTTCATCCTCTTCGGAGCCTTCCTCGAGATGAGCGGCGCGGGCAAGTGGTTCATCGATCTGGCGTACTCCCTCACCGGAACCCGCAAGGGCGGCCCAGCCAAGGCCAGCGTGGTCTCGAGTGGCTTCATGGGGATGCTCTCGGGCTCGTCGATCGCGAACACGGTGACGACGGGGGCGTTCACCATTCCGCTGATGAAGCGTTCGGGATACTCCCCCGAGTTCTCCGGGGCCGTCGAATCCTCCTCCTCCTCCGGCGGCCAAATGCTGCCACCAGTGATGGGGGCGGCGGCGTTCCTCATCGTCGAGTTCACCGGCACGCCCTACGCCGACGTCATCATTGCGGCAACGCTACCGGCCGTCGCCTTCTTCTTCGGGATGTGGGTGATGGTCCACTTCGAGGCCGTCCGCGGCGGTATCGGTGGCCTGCCCCGGTCGGAACTGCCGGACGTCCGGGAGCGGCTGCGCTCGGGCTGGTTCTACTTGATTCCCATCGTATTGCTGCTGTATTTCCTGGTGATCGCGCGGTTCTCGATCAACCGCGCGGGCTGGTTCACCATCGTCTCCGTCGTCGCGCTGATCGCCTTCGTCGCCGCCTACGACGAGCGATCCCGACTCCCGCTCGTCGGCTCGATCCTCGTCATCGCCATCGCCCAGGCGGCCAGTTACGCTGCCGTCGGCGGCGGCATCGTCGACGCCATGCAGGTCGCCCTCGGGCTCGAGGCGGCCGCCGCCGGCCGTGGGCTGGAGGAGGCAGCGTTCGCCGCTGCAAGCGACCTCGGGACCATCGTGATTCTGGTGAGTCTCGCGTTCATCCTGGCTCGCCCCCGTGCAGACGCGAGCTTACTCGAACTCGACGACGCGGTCGACGAATCGGCTGCCACCGTCGCGAACCGGCTTCGGCGGCCCTCGCTAACGGGCAACCGTGGCTACCGCTTCGGAGCGTTCGTCCTCAAGTCGATGGACTCGGGGGCCCGAACGGCGACCACGGTCGTCATCGCCGTCGCCGCGGCGGGCGTAATCCCCGGTGTGATCAGCGTCTCTGGACTGGGGCCGAACCTCGCGGCCCTGATCGACGCCGTCAGCGGCGGTTCCCTGCTCGTCCTGTTGCTCCTGACCGGTGTCGCCTCGATCATCTTCGGCATGGGGATGCCCACGACCGCGATGTACATCATCCTGATCGCGATGCTCGGTGCGCCGATCGAGGCCGCCGGCATCGCCATCCTCGCGGCCCACCTCTACGTGCTCTACTTCGGGCTGATGGCCGACGTCACCCCACCCGTGGCGGTGGCCGCGTTCGCCGGTGCTGGCGTCGCCAAAGCCGACGAGATCGCGACCGCGATCATCGCCTTCCTACTCTCGCTGAACAAGGTCCTCGTCCCCTTCGCGTTCGTCTTCTCCCCGGGAATCATGCTCCTCCGGGAGGGCGACGATGGCTGGAACGTGATCGGGTGGGCCGACGTGGCAGACGTCGGATTCTTCCTCCCCGAGGTCGTGGTGCCCGTCGTCGGCATGTTCCTCGGGGTCTACGCCCTGGGCGTGACCATCATCGGGTACCAGTACGCGTCGGTGACCCGCCTCAATCGGGCGCTGTACGCCGTCGCGTCGATCCTGCTGATGGTTCCCGAGATCCCCCTGTTGGTCGCCGAGGGACTCTTCACCATGCTCGGGATCCCGTCGGCGCTGCTCATCTTTTCGATCACCGCGAGCCTGCGGAGCATCGGCCTGGTGATGCTCGTGGCCCTCTCCTGGCAGAACCGCTCGCGCGGGATCAGCGTCACCGACGCCGACTCGAGCCCAGCACCCGGGGACGCGTGATCGAGTACGCCGGGGACCGAGCGAACGTTCTGTGGACTCGAGGCGGTTCTCACTCGAGGGTCGCTCGGTCGCTGGTCGCGCTTCGAATCCGATCCCTGAGGGCGTCGGCCGCCGCGACCGGGACCCGAACGTCGAATGTGACCACGGCCTCGTAGTCGGCCTCGAAGGCGACCCCCTCGCTCTCGAGGATGCTCCGAACGGTCCCCGAATCGTCGTAGGCGACCGTGATCTCGAGGCGCTCGTGGGGGTGCTCCTCGATTACACCGGCTGCATCGACCGCCTCCTTCACCGCCCTGGAGTACGCCCGGACGAGGCCGCCAACGCCGAGGTTCGTCCCACCGTAATACCGGGTGACCACGACCGCGAGGTTCTCGAGATCTCGCTGGGTCAGGACGTTGAGTGCGGGCTTCCCCGCCGATCCCGTGGGCTCGCCGTCGTCGCTCGAGTACTCCCGAAGTATCCCCTCGGCGTCGGTCCGGACGCGGTAGGCCGGCACGTTGTGGGTCGCGTCGTCGTACTCGGCTTCGACGGACGAAATGAAGGCCTCGGCGGCCTCGAGGTCCTCGACGGGGCGAACGTGACCGATGAACTCGGAGCCGCGGACGACGAAGGCGGTGGTGGCCGGTTCGGCGATGGTGTGGTAGGCGTCGGTCACGGGCGCACACCCCCATCGCGCCATCGAGTGGCGGTCGTGATCCCGGATCGATCCGCCTGCCTCTGGCACATGCCTGTCGATTCACGTGGTCGGTAAAAGAGCCCATCGACCGACTCGAGGCAGCGAGGCGACGAGTGGGGTGTCACGGCCTACCCCTCGGACTGGTACAACGTCGGATTCCGCCACCAGAACAGCACCCAGCCGGCGAGGAAACCGGGGACCATGGCCACGATGTCGCGGACGAAGCGACTGTCGATGAGGTCGATGGTGAGCGCCACGGCCATCCCTGCCCCGAGACCGGTTCCGATGACGACGAACACGACGTCGCCGAGGATTTTCGATCGCGGGTGATCCCAGTAGTGCTGGCGGTCCTCCTCGTACCAGACGCCGACGTAGATGAGGACGGGGGCCATCATCGTGACGACGATGGCGATCTGCCAGTCGTCCGACACCTGGAGAACCGCGCTCACGAACGTCGCGACGATGGCCGCGACCGTCAGCGCGAGCAGCAACCACATCCATTGGGGGTACTTCGACTTCTCCATACTCCGTGTCGGTCAGTCCGGGGGGTTAACTGTGGCGTTTGTCGGTCAGGGTCGGTTCCCGGCGTTTGTCGGTCAGTTGCGAGATCAGGCTCCGTCACCCGGGGGAGGTACTCGAGAAACCGATCGCCGTCGCAGATGCTCGAAGATGAACGTGAGTCGAGCGATGTCGGTGGGCGTTCCTGGCGTGTCGATCCTTGAGGAGTCGGTCAGCGTACGGCTACCAACAGCGCACCGTCACTCCGCGCAACAGGCGTCCTTGGTGGATTCGCCGCCGTCGGCGGCCATCGGTTCGGGTTCGATGATCCGATAGAGGCTCTGGCGGGCGTCGGCAAAGTAGATATCCTCGCTGACGATGCCAATCTCGTTGAGGCGCTCGAGGGCGTAGCGAACGGTCCGCGCCGAGAGCATGGACTCCTCGACGATCTGTTTCTGGGTCAGTGGCCCATCGTACTCGAGCACCTTGAACACGAGTTTGGCGCTCGGTGGCAGGTCGGAAATATTGTCCCCGTCTGTCTCTCCCATGTTACGAATCGAAATGCTCCAGCAGTATAAAAGTTGAGCCTTACTGGGTTGTTAATCCGGTGTTTGTTCCACCCGAATACCGTGGTAAAATGTCTCTCCAAATCCTAAGGAACGTATATTCGAAACAATTTGACCAGTCAGTCAGTTCGCTGTCAACAGGGCAACTGGCGGGTCGTCGACCACCCGATCACGGCTCGTCCAGTTGGTCGGTGGCCGCCTCGAGCGCCCCCAGCAGCCGGTCGTTCACCGCCCGAGAGTGTTCGACGTTCGCCAGGTGGCCGGCCCCCTCGAGAGGAACGACCGTGCCCCGGGGGAGGCCACGGGCGAGTTCCCGGCCGGCCGCCACGTCGACGACCCTGTCCGCGGTGCCGTGAAAGACGAGCGTCGGCTGGGTGACCTCGACGAGCCAGTCCCGGGCGTCGAACCCCTCGAGGGCAGCCCGCTGTGCCCGTCGTCCAGGGCGGTCGGCATCGCCCTCGAGACGCCAGTCGACGATCCCGTCGATGACGTCGGGATGAGCAGCACGGAAGGCTGGCGAGAGGGCTGCTTCGGTGGAGGCCCGGACGCCGTCTCGAGAGGGGGGCTCGTCCGTCGACTCGAGCGGATCGAACAGCGCGTCGAGGTCGAACGCATCGGCATGACTGGCGGTCCCGATCAGAGCCAGTGTCTCGATGCGAGTGCTCTGGCGGGCGGCACCCAGGGCGACCGCGCCACCGAGGCCCAGTCCGACGACGTGGACCGTTCGGTTCTGGGTCGCCCCGCAGATCGCCTCGAAATCGGTGACCAGTTCCGATAGCGAGAGCGGACCGTCGACCGGGGCCGATCGACCGGTTCCGGGGAGGTCCCAGACGACGGTCTCGAAGGGACCAGCGAGGGCGGCGTGTTGCCACCCCCAGCACCAGCCGCCGAGGCCCGCCTCGGCGACGAAGACGACCGCCGGGCCGTCGCCATCGGTCGTGTAGAACAGTTCCCGGCCGCGACTCGAGGTGGTCGCCATCGGTGGAGTCGAGGAGACGGATGCCCTCGAGCGTTTCGATCTGTCCGAACGCAGGTGGGCAGGTGCCGCCAGCCGACGTGTCCACGCCGGCCGGTTAGTTGAGCAGCGCCGACCGGAACCGGAGGTAGCCGACCGCGAGGGGCACCACGATCCAGCCCAGCACGATCACCCAGGCGAACCAGGTCTCGAGGTAGAAGGGCACGTCCCCGGCGACGCGCCCGGCCGCCGTGAGGTCGACATCGCCGGCTCCGAAGGTGTCGATAAGCGTCAGCGAAATCGCCGACAGCGCCTGGCCGGGGCTGAGTCGCTCGAGCAAGAGATACCACGCTGGCAGATCCTCGAAACCTGGAAAACTGCGCTCGAGTATCCAATAGAGGGACATGGGGATGAAGGTCCAGAACCAGTCGACGACGGCGTAGACGGTGATCACCAGCCCGAGGGCCTTGCCGCGGGTGCTGACGCTCGCGGAGATGCCGACGGCGATGGCGACGTAGACGAGTCCCATGACAACGGTGAATAAGAGCAGTCCGAGATAATCTAGCCCGTCGAAGCCCTGGTAGAGGGCAGCAATGACGACGCCACCGACGGCAAACCCGATTACGATCGGCACGGTAACGACGCCGGTCCGTCCCACCACCTTCCCCAGCAGGACGTCTTCGCGGGAGTTCGGCAGCCCGAGCAGAAAGCGGATGCTCCCCGATTCGCGCTCGCCGACGATCGAGCGATAGCCCACGGCCAGCCCGATGATCGGAATCAAAAAGCCAATGGGAGAAAAGAGAAACGTCAAGCCCGACTCGAAGGTGGGGGTCGGATCGTTCGTGGCCGCGGCGAGCACGTAGGGGATCGCGGCGACGCCGGCAACCAGAAGAACCAGTAGGGCCGTGAGTACCCAGAGCAGGCGCGAGCGACCCGCATCGTGGAAGTCCTTCTTCGCCACGTGGAGCCACGTCATGCATCACCCTCCGTGGCCCGTGGCCGACCAGGAGACCGGTTCCGGCTCGAGACTCCGAGATCCGTCCCGTCGCCGTCCGTCGTCAAGGCCGCGAACAGGTCCTCCAGTGACGGATCGGCCGAAGTGATGTCCGTGATGGTGCCACCGGCGTCCTCGATGGCGTTGATCACCGGTGCCTTCCGGTCGTCGCGCTCGAGGCTCACGACAATGTCGGCCTCCTCGATGCGAACGTCGACGACGCCGGCTGTCGAGCGAACGGCAGTCACGATGTCGTCGGTCGGCTCGTCGATGGTCACGATCAGGCGGGCCGCGCTGTCGAACTCCGAGCGCAAGCCCTCGATGGTGTCCTCGGCGACGAGTCGACCCTCCCGAAGCACACCGACGCGATCACAGATCGCCTCGACCTGGCCGAGGATGTGGCTCGAGAAGAACACGGTCGCCCCGCGGTCGACCTCCTGACGAATGATCGAGCGCATTTCGCGGGCCCCGTTCGGATCCAGCCCGGTCGACGGTTCGTCGAGGAGCAACAGATCCGGGTCGCCGGCAAGCGCCATCGCCAACGCGAGCCGCTGGGCCATTCCCTTCGAAAAGCCACCCGCCTTCCGATCGATGGCGTCGGCGAGCCCAACCCGCTCGAGTAGTACCTCGGGATCGTCGTCGGCGGCTTTGGTCTCGATGGCAAACTCGACGTGTTTGCGGGCTGTGAGGCGGTCGTAGACGCCGAAGTCTTCCGGCAGAACCCCCGTACGACGTCTGAGTGCCAGGGACTCGGTGGCGATGTCGTGACCGAGGACCGTGCCCGATCCGTCGGAGGGCGGGACGAATCCGAGCAGCATGTTGATCGTGGTTGACTTCCCCGCGCCGTTGGGGCCGAGAAAACCGTACACTTCACCAGTGTGTACCTCGAGATCGAGGTCGTCGACGGCGACGACTTCGTCGAACGTCCGGCTAAGATTTCGTGTTTGTATAGCAACCATTTGCTGGTCGCCCAATTCGACCGGCCCCATGATATAACCAGCGATTGACACGAGTGGCCGGGCCGAGGGCCACCCGGGGTTCGAGGAAGGGTGTCGTCACTCGGTCTCGAGGCCCAGCACCTGTTCGGCGGCCGCCGCCACGTCGTCCTGGACCGCGGCTGGCGCGTAGACCCCGAGTCGCCACTGGGCGCGCTGGGCAGCCTGTAAGCCCTGCACCAGTGGCGACTGCTCGTGGAGTCGCCTGACGCTGCCACCGACGACGACGCGCGTCTCGGTTTCGGGCATACTCGGGCGGCCCGGACAGTCGACGATCACCGCCGACGGGTCGACGTCGGCCGCCGCCGCAACCTCCCGCTCGAGGGCCCGCGTCTCACCGACGTCGGACTCGAGAACCAACTCGGGGACGGCCTCGAGTTCCGCCCAGACGGCTCGCTTGTAGAGTCGCCGTTCGACGAGTCGGTCGGCGACGTTGGCGGTCGCCTCGTACTCGCGGAGGGACGCCAGCAGTTCCGCGTCGGTCATCCGAGCAAATGTCTCGGGGTCGAGGTCGGTCCCGTCGAGCAAGCGCTCGCCGGCCCGTTCGAGCATCGAGCCCGCGATCCGGGAGACGTGGTGGCGGTAGACGGTCGCGTTCATCAGCGCCCGCGCCACCAGCAAACTCTCGGCAGTGGCGACGTTCCCCTCCTCGAGTGCCAGGGTGCCATCGACGAACCGGAGCACGCGGACCAGCCGACCGGGGTCGACGGTGCCGTAGGGGACGCCGGTGTGGTGGGCATCGCGCACGAGGTAGTCCATCCGGTCGACGTCGAGATCGCCCGAGACGAGCTGCCCTAACTTGCCGTCGCCGGCGATCAGGCCCGCGACGACATCCGGGGCGAGGCCGTGTGACTCGAGGACGCCCGCGAGCGCCGAGTCCTCGAGGACGTGGTGGACGTCGTCGTGATGGCGACCCAGTCGTCGTTCGATGATGCGTTCGGTCTGGTGGCCGTAGGGGCCGTGGCCGACGTCGTGGAGGAGGGCGGCCGCCCGAACCGCCTCGGCCCGCGCGCCGTCGATTCCGAGGTGGGCGAGCGCCTGGCAGGCGAGGTGATAGACGCCCAGGCTGTGCTCGAAGCGGGTGTGGCTGGCCGAGGGATAGACCAGCCGCACGGTAGACAGCTGTTTGACGTGTCTGAGTCGTTGCATTGCCGGGGTATCCAGCAGGTCCTGGGCAACGCCGTCGACCTCCACGTAGTCGTGGACGGCGTCTTTGATCGCGTGCATACCCCCTACTGTCGGGTGCCAGGTGAAAATGCCCTCGGTGTCGAGTCGTGACCCCTGTGGCATCGTCGCGCTCCAACGGGAGTGAGACGGTGATCCAATCGCAGTCGTGCACGTCACCGACGAAGCGTGCTCCACCGAGATGACGACAATGATACCGCTGCCACCCACGGCTAACGCCGTGGGTTTCCCCACTGTTGCCACTATGACACAGCACCACCAGCGCGGTGAAAAAAGGGCGTCACGGGCACGATCGTCGTCGATCGTGCGTCGACGGCGACGGTGACAGGTCCGTCCGACGGCGTGACGCCAGCGGGGGACGCGAACGGGCCTGCGCGAACCCGTCCGCCTCGATGGAGCGGCCCGTCGCGGGTACCCCTACCCAGTGACAGGCTTCGTGAGATACGTCACCAATGCACATGAGCGTATCGCCGCCTCTCGAGCGGTGCAAGCGGCGCCGACGGCAAAAGAGCCATACCCGCGACGTGCGTTCGGTCGACCATGTGCGATGACCACGCGACCGACGGCGGCCACCGCGACGTCGAGGCGGTCGCGGTCGATTTCGGGACGGACGGATTGGTTCCCGCCGTCGCCCAGGACGCCGACACCGGACAGGTGCTGATGCTCGCCTACGTCTCCCCGGCGGCCCTCGAGGCGACCCTCGAGACGGGCGTCGCCCACTACCATTCCCGGAGTCGGGACGAACTCTGGCAGAAGGGAACGACCAGCGGGCACACCCAGGAGGTTCGGGAGGTGCGAGTCGACTGTGACGCCGACACCCTCCTGTATCTGGTCGACCAGACCTGCGGGGCCTGCCACACCGGCCACCGATCGTGTTTCTACCGGACGGTCGAGGGCGAACACGTCGGCGAACGCGTGTTCGACCCCGACGACGTCTACGACGAGGGGTGAGTAACGATGGAGAACGCGACGGACACGACACGCTCGCGACGGGACCCGAGCGACCGTAACGCCCTCGAACGGCTCGAGGCCGCCCACGAGCGTCTCGACGCGGCAGCGGCCGCCATCGAGGACGCCGGTGGCGAGTCAACCGTCGAAAGCGGGGCACAGGCCTACCGCAACGCTGCAAAGCTCCTCGAGGACTACGCCGAGAAGGCGAGTGGCTCCGGGCGCGAGACGTTCAAACACTACATCCAGTTGGAGGGACAGTTCTCGACGTTGGTCGAACAGCTCCCCGAAGACCTCCCCCAGCGGGGGGCCTTCGAGACGGCGTTCGATCACATCGACAAGCGTCGGCTGAACGAACGGGACTTCGAACGCGCCGAGGACGCCCTCGATCCCGCGAGCGAGGTGGCCGCCCTGATCGACGAGCGCGAGGCCGCCCAGGCCGAACTCACCGCGGCCAGGCGCGCGGCGAGCAGCCGGCTCGAGGCACTCGAGCGCGAAATCGAGCGCCACGAACGACTCGTCGATCTGGGGGACGCCGACCTCGAGGCCCCTGTCGACAGACTCAGCGAGCCGATAACCGGCTACAACGAGGCCGTCAGGGACGCTTTCGAGACGTTCTTTTACGACGTCTCCGCACGGGAGCTGTTCGCGCTGCTCGAGCGCAGTCGACACCACCCGTTCGTTCCCTTCGAGCGCCCGCCCGAGGAACTTCGGACGTACGTCACGGAGACCGACGCCGGCGAGCACACGATCCCCCAGTTGCTCGAGTACGCCGACTTCTCCCGGTCGAAACTCGCCCACCACGTCGACGACCCCGACCAGCTCAAGCGGCGCATCGCGACCCGACGGACGTACCTCGAGCGGCTGGATGCCGAGCCGCTGTGTCTCCCGTGGCCGCCCGAGGACGCGGTGACACTTCGGTACCGGGTTCGGGACGTGCGTCCGCTCGCCGAACGCGTCGGTGGCCAGGACCTGGTGGACCGACTGCGTGCGGTTCGCGAGGTGAGTCGTGATCCCGACTACGACCGACTGCAGACGGCCGCCCAGGCAGTCGAACAACTGAGCGACGACGAGCGACGGCGGCTGGCTGCCGGCACGGTCGAGGACGACCTCGAATCCCTTCGACGCGAGCGAACGCGTCTCGAGACCTTGCTCGAGCAATGAGTCGAGAGGACGGCCCGAGCGACCGCCAGCACAGAAACCGCCAGGCTCGTTCGTGGATGTGATCTCCCAGCAAGGCAGCAGGGAGGCCCCTTTTGTCTCCGTGGACCCAGGCGGTGGTATGGAACGCCAGCGGCACATCCTGGTCCCGATGGACGACTCCGAACCCGCTCGAGCAGCGCTCGAGCAGGCACTCGATCTGTTTCCCGACGCCCGTCTCACGGTGTGTCACGCCGTCGACGACCTCGCGGCGAGCTATAGCGGGAGCCCCACTGCCGACGTCGGTAAAGACGTCAACCCGGACCTGTTCGAGGCCGTCGCGACGATCACGGCCGCTCACGACACCGACGTCGAGACCGCAGTGCTCGAGGGGACCCCGATCGAAACCATTCTCGGCTATGCCGAGGAAAACGCCGTCGACCACATCGTGATGGGGAGTGAAGGGCGAGCGGGTGTCTCACGGATGTTGCTCGGCAGCATCGCTGAGGGTGTCGCCCGTCGTGCCGACGTGCCGGTGACGATCGTCCCCTGACCGGGCCCATTGTCGCCAAACGTCAGGCCTGCTGGCGCGCGTCCTCGAGCGCCTCGAACATCTCGTCGGCGAGGGAGTCGGCCCGGTCGGCGTCTCGAGCCTCCGCGTAGATCCGCACGAGTGGCTCCGTTCCGGAGGGACGGGCGAGCACCCAGGCGTCCCCGTAATCGAGACGGTAACCATCACGCATGTTGAGTTCCGCATCCGCTGCCTTCGCCTGATTGGCCGCGGCGTCAAGCATCGCATCCCGTTCGGCCGTCGACTCGTACTCGATGTTCCGACGAACGTTCGCATATCCGTCGTAGGGCGCGACGATCTCACTCACCGGGCGGTCGACCACGAGATCGAGGAAGCGAGCCGCGGTGAACGCCCCGTCACGTGCCAGCCGGAAGTCGGGGAAGAAGATCCCGCCGTTGCCCTCGCCCGCGATGGGGACCCGGCGACCGTTCGCCTGCAACTCCTCGATCCGGGTGATGATGTTCGTCGAACCGATGGGCGTCAACTCGAGGTCCGCTCCGACGTCGTTGACCACGTCGACCAATCGCTGGGAGACGTTCACCGCCGACACCGAGACGGCACCGGGCTCGAGTTCGGCCGCGGCGAGGGCCGCAAACGTGGCGTCGCCCTCGACGTATCGCCCGCTCTCGTCGAAGAAGATGGCCCGGTCCGCGTCGCCGTCGTGGGCGATGCCGAGGTCGGCGTCGGTGGCCTGGACCAGCCGCCCGAGATCATCGAGGTTGTCGGCGACGGGTTCGGGGTCCCGGCCCGGGAAGTGCCCGTCGGCCTGGCCGTTGACCGTGATAACGCGACAGCCCAGCGACCGGAAGAACGCGGGGCTGGTGAGTGCGCCAGCCCCGTGACCGGGGTCGAGCGCGACGGTGAGGCCCGCGTCGGCGATCCGGTCGCAGTCGACGTTCGCGAGCAGTTCCGCGACGTAATCCGGGCGAACGCCATCGATCTCACGGACCTGTCCGGTCTCGTCCCAGGGAGCCACCTCGAAGCGCTCCCCCAGCAGCGTCGCTTCGATCCCCTCGAGGTCGGCCACCGCGAGTTCGACACCGTCGGCACCCACCAGTTTGACGCCGTTGTACTGGGGTGGGTTGTGCGAGGCCGTGATCACGATGACCGGCACCCCCTCGCGCTCGGCGTAAAACTGTGCGCCCGGCGTCGGTAATATCCCCAGCCGGTCGACGTCGGTGCCCGTGCTTGCGAGTCCGCTCGCGGCCGCATCGGCCAGCATCTGCCCCGTGTGGCGCGTGTCTCGCGCGATGGCGACCCTGTCGACCCCCCACGCGGTCCCGGCCGCCGTGGCCACCCGCAGGACGAACGATGGCGTCAGTTCCTCGTTGGCGACGCCCCGGGTCCCACTCGAACCGAATACCTTCATTACCCATTCCTGTGCGGGCCGGTGTCAAAGTGGTTGCGAAGCGGTTCGTCGTCCGTGACTGTCACGAGCGGCGAAGGGCGCCCCCTCGAGTCGGCGCGATGGGGCCCAGACACCCACCCGTCAGGACGCGAGCGGTTTCGCAAGCGCGTGCCACGCTGATGGCCTCTCGAGGGAATTACCCTCCGAGCCGACGACACACGCCGGGATGACCGTCGCCACTACAACCGCTCTTTCACCGTCCGTGCGGTCTTCTCGCCTACCCCATCGACGCTCCGGAGATCCTCGAGGCTCGCCGCCCGAACGTTCTCGACGCTGCCGAACCGCCGGAGGAGGCGCTTGCGCGTTTCGGGCCCGATTCCCGACACGTCGTCGAGTACCGTCGACACCTCGTCTCGCAGCGTCTGATGGTACTGCACGGCAAAGCGATGGGATTCGTCACGTACCCGCTGGAGGAGGTGCAAGTGTGGGGCGTCAGACGGCCAGCGGTGATCCCGATCCGGGGTCACCACCCGCTCCTCGGCCTTCGCGAGTCCCACTGCGGGCACGTCCCACCCCACCACCTCGAGCGCCTCCAGCGCCGCCTCGAGTTGGCCCGTACCGCCGTCGATCACCAGTAGATCGGGATCGGGGCGGTCGTCACGCTCCTCGACCGCCCGGCGAGCCCGCCACTCGAGCAGGGTCCGCATATTGGCGTAGTCGTCGTTCTCGTCAGTGAGTTTCTTCCGTCGGTAGTCGCTCTTTTCGGCACTGCCGTCGACGAACGTGACGTTGCTCCCCACCGCCGCCGTCCCGTGGGCGTGACTCACGTCGAACCCCTCGAGTCGGTGGGCGCGCTCGAGGCCCAAGGCGTCGGCCAACATGGCACACTCGTCGTTGCGACCCACGTTCTGACGGGCGTTCTTGAGCGCGAGTTCCACGAGTTTGGCCTCCCGGCCCGCACCGGGGACGCGGACGGCGACCCCTTCGGCCTCGAGCCAGGCGGCGACCTCCGCGTCGTCGTGGCGTTCGGGCAGGAGGATCGCCTCCGGCAGCTGGCGCTCGGCGTAGTACTGGACGAGAAACGCGGCGATGATCCCGGGGACGGCGCTGTCGGGCGTGGCGTCCGTCCGCGGCGCGTCCATCGTGTGGCGATCCCGCTCGATCAGTTTGCCACCCTCCGCCCGGAGGCGGGCGACGGTGGCGTCTTCGCCCCGGACGGCGACACCGATCACGTCGACCACGCGCTCGTCGCCGAACGACTGGACTGCCTCCCCGCCCTCGCCGTGGAACCCGTCGACCGTCTCGAGGCGATCCCGGAGGTGGGCGGCGCGCTCGAACTGCTGGTTCTCCGCGGCGCTGGTCATCTCCCGGCGAAGCGGGTCAGCCAGCACGCCCGCTTCGCCCTCGAAGAACCGGATCGCGGCGTCGACGTCCTCGGCGTAGCTCTCGTGGTCGATCTCACCCGTACACGGGGCCGTACAGAGGCCGACCTCGTAATCCAGGCAGGGACGCTCCCGGTTGGCGAACTTGTGATCCGAGCACCCGCGGAGGCCGTAGGTCTCCCGGATGGCCTTCACGACCGTGTCGACCCGCCCCTTGTCCGTGTAGGGGCCGAACACGGTCGCGGCTTCGCTGGGATCGCGAGTCACCTCGATCCGGGGCGCGTCGTGGTCGGTCAACTGCACCATCGGATAGGACTTGTCGTCCTTCAGCCGGACGTTGTACCGTGGTTGGTGGCGCTTGATCAGGTTCGCCTCGAGCAAGAGCGCTTGCGTTTCGGTGTCGGTGACGGCGATGTCGATCTCGTCGACGCGCTCGACCATCCGCCCGATGCGGGCGCTTCGAGGGTCGGCGTAGGAGCGTACTCTCGAGCGGAGATCGACGGCCTTGCCGACGTAGAGGGTGGTGTCGTCGGCGCGAAACTGGTAGACGCCGGGCTCGCGGGGGAGGTCGGCGGCCCGCTCGCGAAGCGTCTCGCCGTTCATCGACGGGGCTAGCGCCGCGAGGGCTTTGAGTGTGCTGTTTCGCGGGGCGGTCGGATGTGCGACACCGATTGGGGGAATTCGAGCGGCGCCTGTGACCCGGCGCCCGAGCCTGCCCACCCCCCGAGGCTCATCAGCACTCGAGGGCCTCGAGCACCACGGGTGCATAAAAGGTCGTCTCGTCGTCCCGGAGGCGCTCGATGGAGACCCAGCGGGCGACGTGTTCGGTCCCGAGTTCCGGTTCGACGAACGTGAACGAGTCGGTCTCGTAGGGCCACGGCTCGACGATGTCGCCCTCGTAGACGCGCCAGATCTCGTGGTGGGTGTCGCCGTCCCAGTCGAACACCCGCTCGAAAGTTCCGTACGCACCCGAAACGACGAACTCGACGCCCAGTTCCTCGGCGAACTCCCGAACGACTGCCTCGCGGCTGTGTTCGCCGAATTCGACGCCACCCCCCAGGAATCGATAGAACGGCTCGCCGGTCACCGGGTCGGCCCCCTCGAAGACCAACAACTCGTCACCGCGTCGAACGGCGCCGAGGGCCACGAAGCGGATGTCGGCGGTCACATCGGGTATCTTACGCTGATCGTGATATGAATTGTGGATGCAATGGTGGCTGGCGGCCGTCTGCAGGAGTGGTGACGAGCAGACA
>LKND01000072.1 GCA_001564275.1 Natrialbaceae archaeon Tc-Br11_E2g14
CCCCCCTCGTCATCGACCGCGAGGATCCACGCCTCTCGGCAACGCTCGAGGACGTCGACGGCGAGAGCGCGACGGTCGTCGTCGAGAGCGATACGCCCCTCGATGAACCGCCCGAAGTCGAAGGCACCTTCACCGATCCCGATAGGGAGACCCAGACAGGATCGGTCTCGATGTTGGCCACCGACGGCACGGATACCAGGTTCACCGGGTCGTTCGCCACCGGCGAAACCGGGAGCTACGAAATCACCAGTGTTGGGACCGACCGTGCCGGAAACACGGGGACTGACACCGTCTCGGCGAGCGTCGACACCCGGTTTACCCTCGGGGATGGGGTAATCGAACTCGAGGACAGTGGCACGAGCATCGAGTTCGACGTTGCGGACGGAGCCGACGAGGCAGTACTCACCCAGGACCTGTTCGTCTCACTCTCGGAGACGACTGCCAACGCGAACCTCGAGGACGGCGACCTCGGAGCTGGCTTCATCACCGCCGACCTCGACAATCTCCTGGATTACTACCTCGACGAAGGAAGCGTCGAGAGTGCGACCATCACGATGGCGGTCGACGAGTCCGACCTGCCCGCAAGCGTTGCACCCGACGATGCCGTCGTTCACTATTACGACAGTTCGGCTGACGCGTGGGAACCAGTTGCTGGAGCGACCACCATCCAGATCGGCGACGACACGTTCGCCACCGCGTCGGTCACCAGCTTCTCCACCTATGGCGTCCTGATTCCGGATACGGAACCGCCGACGATCACCGACCAGTCGCCCGCAAACGGTGACACGCTCGAGAGCGGGCTCAAGCAAACGACCGTCACGGTCGACTACGAAGACGATCACTCGGGCGTGGACGTTGGCTCCGTCACGATCGAGATAAACGGCGAAGACGTGACCGAGAGCGACGAGACGACCATCACCTCCTCGGGTGTCGAACACCACCTCACGCTCGAGCCCGGCGCGTCGTATACAACGGTCGTCACCGTCACGGACAGAAGCGACAACACCGCCACCGCCGAATCGACGTTCGACGTGGCGACGCCGGACGGTGAAGCCGATGAGGAGGAAGACGATGACGAGCAGAGAGATGACCACGTCGGTGATGACGAGAGGGTCGACGACTCGAGCGACGACGCCATCCCGGCCGTCGGTCTCCTCGGTGGACTGCTCAGTCTCGTGATCGCGTGCTCGCTGCTGGTAGCGTACAATCGAACACGGCAAGACACGACGTGAAGCCGCGGGGCTTGCCCCCACGTTACTAAGAACCCAGGAGGACGACGAGAACCGAGCCCCCGAGGGTGTGCAGTGGCGACCAGGAGGACGGGATGCCGAGAAGGGCCTGGACAGCTTCGTTGGGGAGAACGAGAGTGATCTTCACGAAATCCGGCGAGACGCGGCGATCATCACGAGCGTGACGTGGTGGGGCCCCATCTACTCGAACCATCACGAGCAGGTCGGGGCGAGGGTTGCAGCCGACCGTCCGTGAATCTGCCCGGGTAGTGAGTTGGTGGTCAGCGGGAACAGTATTGGATACAAAGATACGTACATACGAGATACGTACATACGTGAATACGTTTATAAATGTGGCGGCCGTCATCACTGATAACAGGTATTCAGTATGCCGATTAGCATCGACAGATTCGAAGAATACGATTCCCCCGAACGGCGCGAAACCAATGCAGAGCGAGTGATGCAGTTTCTCGTCGAAAACCGAGATAAGGCGTTCAAGGCCACCGAAATTGCAGCGGGAGCGGACGTGAACGAGAACTCGATTCAGCCGGTTCTCAACCGACTTCGCCACCGTGGCCTCGTCCGGCACAAGGAACCGTTTTGGGCGATCGGCGACCTGGAGCGCGTTCGCAATGCATACATGCTTCGCTCGACGAACAGATTCCTCGACGAGAAACTCGGCGAAGAGGATCGCGACGAGTGGCTCGCTGCCGCCGAATCCAACGACGAGGAGGGAGAGTGACTGACACGGAGCCAGCTTTTGACGAGCTGAAACGGGGCCACGTCGTTCTCGCGCCAGATCAATTCACCGACCGCGAAAATACGACGAGACCCTGGGTCGTCGTGAACACCGAAGCCCATCCCTTCGATTCCGAGCAGTACATCGTGATGGCGCTCACGACGAAAACGTGGTACGACAAACGGATTCCCCTGGACACCGACGATTATCGACATCGACAAGCGCCGAGAGACAGTTCGATCGTTCCACACGCGATTGCATCGATTCAACCGTCGCTCATTTCAGATTACCTCTGCCGGATTCGCGATGCGCCGCTCGATAACCAGAGGCGAGTTTTGAAATCTATTTATCTGCGATATATTGTTCACTCTGGCATTTTCTGCAGTTCATGACTGTGTACGCGTCCCGCAAGTAGTGATCACTCACACACCCGATCGAGGTGGCGACAGCACCAGGTGTTGGATAATGACCGAGACGTACATCGCGACGCTCGACCGGATCGTGGATGGACAGACAGCCGTGCTCTTACTCGAGGACGATGACGAGACCGTCGACCAACTCGACGTCGACGTCACCGCGCTGGCTGAAACGAGTCCATCCTCCACAGCGAGCCACGGGGCCGACACGCGACACGCGGCACCTATCCACACCACCCACACGAGACGGCCAGCGACCCGACCCCGAGACAGCTCTCACGTCGAGCCCTCGAACCGCCGATCGACTTCCTCGAGGGCCTCCCGTATGACGCGCTGTTCGGCCCGGCGCATGGCTCGTCGAGCCTCCGCGGTGTACTCGAGACTCACACTCGGCAATCCGCGGGCGAATGGCCCGCCAAGAATCGCGCCCGGATCGACGCGCACCTCGAAGACGAACGCCTGTGGGTTGGCCTCGATCGGCTCCGTAAACGGAAACGAGTCCTCGATGAGGGTCCGCGCGGCCGGTGGCTCGAGTCCGCCGACCACCGCCGGCCAGAACTCGTCGGTCGGGTGATCGACGATCGGTTCGATGCCGTCACCAAGCATCTCGAGTCGGTCGAGGATGTCGGCCTCGATCCGTCGCCGATGTGCTTCACTGAGTCCGGGATCGAACGCCTCGACGTAACTGTCCTGAGCGAGGAGGTCGTCGGCGAAGGCGTCGATGGGCCCGTCGCTCTCGGCGTAGTCGAGCACCACGTCGAATTGCGACATCGAACGTCGGCGATACGTCTCGAGTTCGGGTTTCACGACACGGCGCTCGACGGCGTCGGCGTGTCGGCGCAATCGGTCGATCGCGGTGCCACCGATTCCGAGGCCCGGGTTCGCATCCCCGAGCGCGCGGGCGACGCTGAACTCCCGTCGCGTCAGGTCGATCGTTCGCTCGAGGAAGGTGTCGAACCCGCGGCGAGCGGCCTGTCGGGTCATCGCACATCTCTTGGTCTTCGACGGTATCGATGTTTCGCCAGGCGAGGACAAACGTGACCGACCCGTCACTCGAGCAATCGTCGATAGAACTACCCCCGTTCCCTCCGATCACTATCCCGTGTCATCGAGGCTCGAATCCCTTCGGGAGCTGGCGATTAGGACGACCCCACGGCTGTGGTGTCTCTGGGCGGGCGCTCGGCCGAGTCAGCTTCTCCTGATCGGGGTCGTCTATCTGCTGGGCGTCGGCATGGGGCTGGCTGGCGACCCGGTCGCCACGGACGGTCCGCCAGCGTCGGGCCGACTCAGTGCGGAGACCCTCCAGCGGATCGGTGTCGGTGCACTGGTGCTCACGCCAGTTGCGATCACCGTTCACTACGCCAACGAGTACGCTGACGCCGACACCGACGCGATAACCGATCGCACCCCGTTTTCGGGCGGCAGTGGCGCACTCGAGCGAACCGGACTCGATCGATCGATACTGGGACTGGCCGGTGCCACGAACGCGGGTGCCGCCCTCGTCGTCACGGTCCTCGCCGTCGCGAGAGATGCGCTGGTGCTCGATGCAGCGCTCCTCGCGGCGGTAATCTGGGGGCTCGGGCTCGCGTACTCGCTGAAACCACTGGCGCTGGTTCGTCGGGGCGTCGGCGAAGTGGTGAACGCGACCCTCGGGGGGCTGCTCTTACCGGTCTACGGCGTGATGGTGGTGGCGACCCCGACCGCTATCGCCTGGGCCACGCTGGTTCCGTTCACCCTGCTCGTTGGCTGTAACCTGCTGGCGACCCACTGGCCGGATCGTCACGCCGACGGCGCCGTGGGTAAACGGACGCTTGCCGTTCGGTGGTCCCCGCTCCGCATCCGTCGGGCGTACGCCATCCTGACAATCGCCGCCGCCCTCGTCACCGTCTCGCTACTGGCTGGTGGATTCCTCCCCCGTCCGGTGGCAATCGCCCATCTGGCACCGGTTCCGTTTCTCCTGTGGGGGTGGCACACCCTGACCCGTCAACGGCGTCCCACTCCAGCGGTGCTCGCGATGGTCTCGCTGGCGGGCGCCACGACGGTCGGCTGGTGGATTCACGCGCTCTGAGTTACGGTCCCGAGCCGAATGGAGAGCGCGCATCTGCAATTCGGATTGGGTTTCACAGCGAGCGGTGTCTCTCACTACCACCCATCACAGCGGGAAAGCACCCAGTCCAAGATCCGGTAACGATAACTCCCCTAGCTACTTGAGCCTTCGACACCCTGGTGGGTCCATGTCGGCGGAGACACTAACGGATGCATTTCTCATCCACTCGGATCTAAAACTGGTCTATGCGAACCCACCATTCTGTACACTCGTGGGGGCAGAGTCGCCAGCGCAACTCGTCGGCACTCCACTTGCAGATCTCGTCACGTCGGAGTACCGCAGACCGCTTCGGGAGCAAGTGGCCCGCATCGAGCGCGAGGCGGCCCCAACACTCGGACTGACCGTCGAGTTCCAGACGTCCACCGACCAGCCACAGCGTGCCATCGTCGTGAGTTCGTTGGTCGAGTGGGACGGCACAGAACGGGTGCAAACGTCCGTGTTCCCGATTGCTGGGGCGGACGACGACGTTCGTCGATCCCTCTACGATCAAACGATGGACGAAGCGCCGGTCGGCATCACGATCGCCGATCCGAACCGAGAGGACAACCCGCTCATCTATATTAACGACGCCTTCTGTGAACTCACTGGCTATTCACGGGACGAGGTGCTCGGCCAGAACTGTCGGTTTCTCCAGGGTGAGAACACCCGCGAGGAGTCCGTCGCGAAGATGCGAGCGGCGATCGATGACGAAGTGCCCACCACTGTCGAGTTGCGAAACTATCGAAAAGATGGCTCGATGTTCTGGAACCGAGTCACGATAACCCCCATTCTAGACGACGCTGGAACAGTCACGCACTGGCTCGGTTATCAACAGGACATTACGGTTGAGAAGCGCTACGAGCAGGACCTCTCGCTGTTCAAAGAACAGGCCGAAGGATCCGACAAAGCCATCGTGATCACTGACACCGAGGGACGGATCCAATACGTCAATCCCGCTTTCGAGGCGATGACGGGGTACACGGCCGCGGAGGCGAGGGGACGAAATATAAGCCTCGTCAAATCTGGCCAACAAGACGAGACGTTCTACGCGGAGCTGTGGGAGCAAATCACGGCCGGTGAGATCTGGGAGGCAGAGCTGACGAACCAGACGAAACACGGCGAACTCTTCGAAGTCAGTCAAAAGATCATTCCCGTAACTGATCAACACGGCGATATAACCAATTTCGTGGCGATCGAACAAGACATTACCGAGAAGGTACTCACGACACAGACGCTCGATGTGTTGAATCGCGTGATGCGTCACAACCTGCGCAACGCACTGAACGCGATCGACGGCCACGCAGAGCTGCTAGAGGACAGGGACCTGGACCCAGATGCGCGCCAGGCTTCGGTGGCAGCAATTCGAGAACAGGCCGCATCGATGCAAAAGATCGCCGAGAAGACCGCGGAGATTCGCTCGATCTGGAATCCAACCGAAGCGCACGAGGTGTGGGATCGACTGGATCTGGAGGCAGTGGTCGAAACGTATCAGCGGCGGTATCCGGATGCGGAGATCACCTGTTCGGTTGCGAACGAGGGAGAGATTCAGGTGCGGAACGCGAAACTGCTCAAGAAAGCCATTGGCGAAGCCGTCACGAACGCGATCGAACACGCTGGTCGGTCACCACCTGTCGTGACAGTCACGACCCAGCGTGAGTCGGATGCCGATCAACTGCGGATCCGTGTCGCTGACAATGGACCCGGAATCCCAGCAGTTGAACGGCAGGCTATCGAGTCGGGGGCGGAGACGCCACTGGGCCACAGCCTCGGGATCGACCTGTGGTTGATGGAGTGGATCACGACAACACTCGGGGGCGAGTTGACGATCACCGACAACGAGCCCAGAGGGAGCGTCGTCACGTTTCAATTGCCGGTCGGTGGGTCGAGAAACGAGTAGAAACCGAACTGTGACGAAAGCCTGTCCGCAGCGGAACATGAGCAGTATTGATACTTCCAGACACGAAGCGTCCATATGACCGCCAGAAATCGCGTCGGTTCGGAACGACACGAGCGGTTACAGTTACTGTTCGAGACCTCCCCAGATGCGATTATCCTCCACGATGCAACTGGAGCGATCCACGACGTCAACGACCAGGTCGTCGAGAATCTCGGCTACACCCACGAACAGGTGCTCGAGATGAACGTCTCGGATATCCAGGTCGAGAGCAGCTCCGAGGACCTGCAGACACTCTGGGAGCGCATCACCCCTGCCGATCGGGAGACAGTCGAGGCATGCCACCGTCGCGCGGATGGATCGACGTTCCCCGTGGCGGTCTCGATTCGGAAAATCGACCTCGATGGCGAAGCGCGATTGCTCACCCTGAGTCGAGATATCACCGAACGGAAGGAGTACGAACGGACGCTCACCCAACAGCGTGACAACCTCGAGGTACTCAATCAGATCGTTCGCCACGACATCCGAAACGACTTGCAGCTCGTGCTTGCCTACGCCGAGATGGTCGAAGAGTACGTCGAGGAGGGGAAAAAAGAGTACATCCGGCAGGTTCGCGAGGCCGCCCGCGAAGCTGTCGAAATCACGGTCACCGCCAAGGACGTCACCGAGGTGCTGCTCCAGCAAGAGACCGATCGTCTCCCGGTCAGGCTCCGTCCGACGCTGGAGAACGAGATCGACGCGGTTCGGTCGGCCAACGAACGGGCGTTGGTGACTGTCGAGGGAGTCATTCCTCGCGTCGAGGTGTTCGCTGACGATATGCTCGAATCGGTGTTCCGAAACCTCCTCACGAACGCCGTCGTCCACAGCAACAAGCAGGTGCCCGAGGTCACCGTCTCCGCGGCGTCTAATGCCGACTCCGTGCGGGTCCACGTCGCCGATAATGGCCCCGGCATTCCCGACGATCAGAAAGAAGAGATCTTCGAGGAGGGCGAAACGGGACTGGGTAGCGATGGCACCGGTCTCGGTCTGTACCTCGTCCGGACACTTATCGACCGTTATGAGGGCGAGGTTTGGGTCGAGGACAACGATCCTGAGGGGAGTGTATTCATCGTCGAGCTTCCACTGTTCGATGGCTGATTATAGTAGCCACCGACAGTAATGGTAGACGTGATTGCCAGCCGGTCCCGCAATCAGTGTGTGAATGGTCCCGGCGTTCCGATAGCACAACACGGGTCATGGGCGGTTTCGGACAGGGGTGAGGCCGTTCAACGAAACGAGAGTGCGAGCACAGCGGCTGGCTGTCCGGTCCGAAGTTGCCCCTCAGTGACACCTGACTGTGATTGGAGCTGCGGTAGTCATTGCAGAACTGTTTCCCAGCGGCGTCGGCATTTTTGTGTCGTTTCATCGAGGATGATGGACTCGCTTCGTGGGGTTCAGCGCACTGAGTGGGGGTATCACGGCTGCACAGAGACCCCACCTCTTGATTCCGTTCAGTAGTGCCAGGGATAATCCGAAAAGTCCGGTTCCCGACCCTCGTTGAAGGCATCACGACCCTCCTTGGCCTCGTCAGTCATGTACCCCAGGCGCGTCGCCTCGCCCGCGAAGACCTGCTGGCCCACGAAGCCATCGTCGGCCATGTTGAACGCGTACTTGAGCATCCGCATCGCGTTCGGACTCTTCGCGTTGATTTCTGCGCCCCACTCGAGGGCGCGCGCCTCGAGTTCGTCGTGGGGGACGACCTCGTTGACCATCCCCATCTCCTCGGCTTCCGCCGCTGAGTAGGTCTTCCCCAGGAAGAACACCTCTCGGGCCTTCTTCTGACCGATCTGACGGGCGAGGTAGGCCGATCCGAAGCCGGCGTCGTAGCTCCCGACGTCGGGGTCGGTCTGGAGGAACTTGGCGTGGTCCTCGCTGGCGAGGGTGAGGTCACAGACGACGTGCAGGGAGTGGCCACCGCCGACGGCCCAGCCGGGGACGACGCAGGCGACGACCTTGGGCATGTGGCGGATGAGCCGCTGGACCTCGAGGATGTGGAGTCGACCCTCCTCGGATGCTCGGCCTCGCGAGCCATCATCGGCCGCACTGTCGTCCGCGTACTCGTAGCCGGCGTCGCCACGGATCGACTGGTCACCGCCGGCACAGAAGGCCCAGCCACCGTCCTTCGGCGAGGGGCCGTTCCCCGTCAGGAGGACACAGCCGACGTCCGTCTGGCGCTTGGCGTGAGAGAGTGCGTCATAGAGTTCGTCGACGGTCTCGGGGCGAAAGGCGTTGCGGACCGCGGGGCGGTCGAAGGCGATGCGGACGGTCCCCGAGTCCGTCGCGCGGTGGTAGGTCAGGTCTCGAAAGTCGAACTCGTCGATGGGGTCCCACTGATCGGGGTCGAACGTCGCCGAAACCTCGTCGCTCATGGCCCCCTCTTGCACTCGAGGGTGTAAAATAGGTTCTCGTCGGAGCGAGCGTGGGCCAATGCTTATTCGAACGGCGACCCTCCGTTTGGCAATGAGTTGGTTCAGGAAGGCCGGCGAGAAGTACGCCGAAACCAAGCGGCTCTACGACGAGGGCAAGGAATCGAAGGCGACGTGTGAACACTGTGACGAGGTGATTCCGGCCGACGAAGCGGAGTGTCCGTACTGCGATGGCGGACACACAGGCGACGAGCGCGCCGGCCCACGCAGTGACGAGGAGCCAACCACCGGCGACGATGGATGCGATGAGAACGCCGAAACCGAGGAAGCCGCCGTCCACGCCGACGATGGCGACGCCGACGAGTAACGACAGCGGCCACTCCCGTTCCGGTGCAGACTCGATGATACTGCTGGCCGCTCGAGCGACAAGCGCTCCGTGGTCCCGTGGCCATCCCACGGTCCCTCACCGGTCACCTTCTTGTGTCATCACCCCCAATCCGAGGCCGTGAGCGCCGACGACTCGAGACATGACCGAATTACTGCCCACACCACTCCCGGCCACGCCAACTCGCTGGGACACTGGACGAGCGCCCGCCATCCACTCCGGGTGGCGATCAACTACGTCGTCGTCTGGCTGGTCCGCATCTCCCCGAGCCTGCGACTCAAGCGCTGGCTGCTTCGGCGTCTCGGTGTCACCGTCGGGACGGGGGTCTCCTGGGGCCTCGAGGCCACCCCCGACGTGTTCTGGCCGGACCTGATCACCGTCGAGGATCACGTGATCGTCGGCTACGACGCGACGATACTGTGCCACGAGTTTCTGCAAGACGAGTATCGCACGGGCGAGGTCGTGGTCCGCGAACGGGCGATGATCGGAGCCGGCGCGATCGTTCTCCCGGGCGTCGAGATCGGCGCGGGCGCGAGCGTCGCCGCCAACTCCCTCGTGACCCGTGACGTCCCGGCCGGTGAGACGGTGGCAGGGGTACCCGCCGAGCCGATGGGTGACTCGAGCGTGACGGGGGAGTAGTCCAGCGGTCAGGGAGGAGAGCCCGGGTCCACCGCGACCCCAGACACCCCTCGGCCGGGTATTCTTATCGCCGCCACTGAACGGGTAGATAATGTATGCCCCCTCGATTGGAAGGGCGACTCGAGCGGGTACTCGGCCCCAAATGTACCGGCTACTCGAGCGGGTACTCGGCCTTCGCTTCCTCGGCATACGCGTCGGCGAGGCGAATCGGTTCCGGGAGTTTGTACCCCGCCGTACAGCCCACTACGAGGGCTGCAGCCGTCTCGGCCCCAACACGGTGCCCCGGGCTCACGTACAGCGGATTGATGTGGCGGTTCGATGACTCGTACTGTCTCGTCTGCACGGCATAGCCCAGTCGCGTCTCGGCGGGGGCGTCAACCCGGGAGTCATCACCGGCTTCGATCGGAACCGTCGATCCGGTGGGGAGGTCCTCGAGAGTGGACGACGGGGCCCCACAGAGCAGGCTCTTTGCGACCCCGACCGCCGGCACGTCGAGCACCACGCCGACGTGGGTGGCGATTCCCGCCTGTCGGAAGTGGATACGACCGCTCCCATCGAACAGGAACAAGTCGGGTTCGACGCTGAGTTCCGCCATGGCCTCGAGAATGGGGCCACCCTCTCGGAAGGCCAAGAGCCCGGGGATGTAGGGGATCTGGAGCGGGGTAACGGCGCTGACGCGCTCGAGCACCGTCTCCCCTCGCATCACGACGATGGCACTCAGGGCGCGCTCGGGTTCGTCCTCGAGCAGGAACGATTGGTCGACGCCGGCGACGACTGGCTGCTCACGGTCGCCAGTGGTCGCCGTCGATGCCGACTCGAGTGGGTTGGTGAGCACTCTGGGGTCGAACTCGAGGGCGTCCTGGAAGCGCGCCTCGTCGGCGATCTCCCGCTGGAGTCCCTCCATTCGTTCTCGAGACAGCGACGCGTCCGGAACGAATTCGGGTCGAACGATGTGTGGCATGGCTTTGAACGGGAGGTCGGGGACTCGCTTACAGGGTCAGAATCGACCGCGTCCCGGGCCGCCGGGGCCACCAGGGCCGCCGGGCCCACCACCCAGCTGGAACTGGTTTGGCGTCCGAACGCTCTGGGTCCGCCTGACGTATTCACCGTAGGCGAGCCCGGCGAGCAGGCCGATCAGGTGGGCCGCGTGAGCGATCCCACCGCCGCCGGCAGCACCACCACCGATGAACGCGACGCTGAGCAACGCCACGCCGGCCGTGAGAATCCAGAGTGGCATCCGCAGGACGAAGAACAGGTAGACCTTGAGATGGGGGTTCAGTACGGTGAGCACGCCCATGATCGCCAGTGCGGCCCCACTCGCGCCCAGGACGTTTGCGGGAGTCCCCTGGAACGCCGATATACCGATCTGGCCGAGTCCGGCGAGCACACCGCTGACGACGAAGAGGATGGCGAACTCCTTCGATCCGACGTATCGCTCGACCAGCGGACCGAAGAAGAATATGACGATGCTGTTGAAGACGATGTGGAAGATTCTGACGGGCGAATGCGAGAAGATGGAGGTGACCCAGGTCCAGACGTACCCCGGGTTCGCCGTCGAGAGGGTGAAGATCGCATTGTGTGCCGACTGCCCGAGCGTAAATAGGACCACGAACTGCGCCAGGTAGGTGAGCCACATCAGCGCCAAGACGGTGTAGGTCACGTTCCCGCGGAAGTACGCCAGCGGGCCACCGGGGCCGGTGTCGATCCCCAGTTTTTCGCTCAGGCTCGCGGACTTCGCCGACCCACCGGCCTCGACGCTATCATCGAAGCCACTATCGAAGACGCCCTTGGGGTCGTTCCAGTTGTGGAGTCCTCTACAATCGTGGTTTTCGGGCAATCGATGGTCACTGCAGTAGGTGCCCCCGCAATGCCGGCAGTTGTACGGCATGCTTTCGCTTTTCCCACACACGTCACACGTTCCCATTGGGGTTCCGTATGTGGTGGGATGCTATGGGGTTTGGGGTTTGCCACGTTTTGCGCGATCGCCCCCGTTCCGATGCCATCCACCGACGAACGAGGCTTTTTGCCTCAGGACGCCCCAGTACCCGACGTGTCCATGCAGCCCTACGAGCGCAAACAGTTACTCGAGCGCATCGGTCGCGAGGGCGCGACCGTCGGCGCTGCCATTCCCGAGGAGATCACGGTGCAGGACGAGCCGATCGACCTCCGGGCGTTCGTCTTCGAGATCAAGCGTCGGGAGACTATCCCCCAGGGGCAACGCGAGCGGGTCGACCAGGCCAAGCGCAACCTCCGGCGGGAACGCCTCGAGCGCGTCGAGCGCATCGAAGAGGGAGATATCGATCGTGCGGAGGGGGAACGCCTCGTCGAGACGGTCATCGGCATCGATCGCGCGCTGAACGCCCTCGAAAGCCTGGGTCCAACGGACCTCGAGCGCGAGGAGCGAGCCCAACAGACGGCCGACAAGAAGCGGTGGATGCGGTTCCTGCAGCAGGCACTCGGCAACGAGGACGACGCCGCAGCGAGGAGGGGTCGGTGATGGCGACCAACGCTGAGCTCGCCGCTCGCTTCGAGGAGTTCGCCAATCTGCTCGAGGCCGACGACGTCGAGTACAAACCCAGAGCCTACCGCCGCGCCGCCGAAAACATCCTGGCTCATCCGATGCCGATCGCCGAACAGGTCGCTGCCGGCGACGAAGCCGCCATCGAGAACATCGAGGGCGTCGGCGACGCCATCGGGTCGAAGATCGTCGAGTACGTCCAGACCGGGACAATCGAGGAACTCGAGGCATTGCGCGAGGAACTCCCGGTGAAGATGGCCGACCTCACCCGCGTTGAGGGAGTTGGCCCGAAGACCGTGGGGACACTCTACCGCGAACTCGGGATCGAAACGCTCGACGACCTCGAGACGGCCGCCGAGGCCGGCGAGATACAGTCAGTCAAGGGGTTCGGTCCGAAAACGGAGCAGAACATCCTCGAGAACATCGAGTTCGCCCGCACCATCGGGCAGCGCCAGTTGCTCGGAGAAGCACGGCCGCTCGCCGACGACGTCCTGGCCTATCTCGAGGGCCTCGAGGCGGTCGATCGCGTCGAGGTCGCGGGCTCGATTCGTCGCTGGCGCGAGACCATCGGCGACGTCGACGTCCTCGTCGGGACCGACGACGACCGTGGCGTCGTCGAGGGCTTCCTCGAGTGGGGCTCGATCGACGACGAGATCGAGTCGGGACCGACGAAGGCGAGCGTCCGCGTGGGCGAAGTTCGCGTCGACCTCCGGGTGGTCGTCCCCGCGGAGTTCGGCTCGGCGCTCCAGTACTTTACGGGCAGCCGCGACCACAACGTCGGCCTCAGAAATTACGCCATCGAGCGCGATATGAAGCTCAACGAGTATGGTGCGTTCGACGTGAGCGACATCGAGGACCCGGACGCCGGCCAGCGCGTCGGCGAGCGCGTCGCTGGCGACACCGAGGTAGGAATGTACGAGGCCCTGGGACTCCCCTGGATCCCGCCGGAACTCCGGGAGGACCGTGGCGAGATCGACGCGGCAGCCGCCAACGGGCTCCCCGAACTGCTCACCCGCGAGGACATCCGCGGCGACCTCCACACCCACACCGAGTGGTCCGACGGCAACAACACCATCGAGGAGATGGTCATGGCGGCCGCGGATTGTGGCTACGACTACTACGCTGTCGCCGATCACGCCGAGGGCCCGGGCGTCGTGGGTGACATGGGGCTCAGCGACGCGGAGATCCTCCAGCAAGTCGAGGCCGTTCGAGCCGTGGCCGAGGACCTCGAGGGGGACATCGAGGTCTTCGCCGGCATCGAGGCCAATATCGACGCCGACGGTGCGATCGACCTCGGTGACGACGTGATCGACGCCCTCGACGTGATCGTCGCCTCGCCACACAGCGCGCTCGATCAGTCACCGGGCGACGCCGAGACGCGGCTCCTGCGGGCCATCGAGAACCCTGCCATCGACGTCATCGGGCACCCGAGCGGGCGGCTCCTGAACGATCGGGAGGGGCTAGCCCTCGACGCCGCCACCCTGGGTTCGGCCGCCGCCGACAACGGGACAGCTCTCGAGGTCAACGCCAATCCCCGACGCCTCGACCTCTGGGGAAGCGCCGTTCAGGCTGCCATCGACGAGGGGGCCGTCATCGCGGTCAACACCGACGCCCATCGGCCGGCCTCTCTCGAGTACGTTCGCTGGGGCGTCCACACCGCCCGGCGAGGCTGGGCCGAACCGGCAGACGTGGTGAACTGCTGGGCCCTCGAGGACGTGCGCGAGTTCCTGCACTGAGCCAAATCGATCATCCTCGTAGTCACGAGCTCCCAATACGATTCCCACCCCACAACCATGCGACTCCTCCTCGATCATATGTGCGGCAACCTCGTGCCCTACTGTCGATGCTGTGGTCACGATACCGTCTACGCCGGTGACCTGGCGCTCGAGGCCTCGCCACCCGACGAAGACGAGGCTCAACCTACTCACGAACGCGAGGCCGAGACGGCGCTCCTCGAGCGAGCACGATCGGACGAGCGAACCGTCGTGACCCGTGACCGGGACCTGGCCCGGCGGGCCGAGGACAGCCTCCTGCTCGAGTGTCGCGACACCGACAGCCAACTCGAGGCACTCCGCAGGGCTGGCGTGGATCTCAGGCCGGTCAGCGAACCACTCCACTGTGGGCGGTGCAACGGCAGCCTCGAGGCCGTTCCGCCAGACAGTGAAACGCCGGCCTACGCACCGGAGACCGACGAGTTCGACCTCTGGGTCTGTCTCGAGTGTGGGCAGCACTTCTGGAAGGGGAGCCACTGGGACCGCATGGGTCGTCGTCTCGAGTGGATTCGGGCGTCGGTTGGTACTGGCGATCAGTAGACGGCCACGTCGCCGAACCGACCCCCGTAGACCGCGTGGTCTGGATGGGTCGGCTCCATGCCCGACAGCCAGAGCCGGTCGACCTTCTTCCAGGTGTTTTCGTAACAGAGGTGTGCCAGTTCTGCCGTCGTCGTTCGCACCCGCCCGAATCCGTTGTCGTGACGAACGCGCCTGGGCGCATCGGCCGTGAGTGCGTCGACGAACTCGGCCGTCGTTTCGATCGGCCGATCGAACTCGACGTGGGCCACCCCCACGGAACTCGAGAGATGCGCGTACGAAGAGGTGAACGGAGCCAACTCGAGATCGGCGATGAGCTCTCGGGCCCGTCGATTGTGCCAGGGAAGGTGTTTCGGATTGAAGAACTCCGCCGCATCGACGACGTCGCGGTACTGGCGCAGGTCCGACTCGGTGAGCGACACCGTCAGGAACTCGGGATGGGGCGCTAAGACGGCGGCTCCCTGGCGATCGAGTTCGGCCATCGCCCCCTCGAGCGTGATGAAATCCGGGACTGGTTCCTCGAGACCCACAGCGAGGACGTGCTTGCGGTCTCGCCAGGAGCCGGTGAAAACCTCTCTGGCGGGGAGGACCGTCACCTGGTCAGTCGAATAGGCGGTGGCTTGGCGACGGACCTCGGGAAGGCGGACGAAGTGCGGGGCATACACCAGGACGTCGATCCCCGCGCGACGGGCATTCTCGACGACCCGATCGTTCAGCACCTTCACGTGGCAATCGACGCGGGTCGTGGCTCTGGCAGTCACTGACTGGATGTTCGCGAGCCTCGAGTTAGGGATTCTGATTTTCGCGTGGCCACGAAAGTCGGGGCGTGATGGGTGGTCTATCGCCAGAACGAACACGGGACTCGAGCAGTACTGGTCACAGGAGCCAAACTCGAGGGTTGCCAGAGCGGATCAAAGGACGCGACGGGTAACAAGTGGCTCAACGGACTCGAGGGGCGACGGGGCAATTGAGGGCTTCTGGGGGAACGCAGTACACGGACTCGAGAAGCGACGCAGCAGTACAGGGACCCGCGTTCAGAACGACCGCTTGATCTTCTCGAAAAAGCCCTCCGTGACCTCGATCTCCTCGCCGCCAGCCTCGGCAAACGCCTCGAGTGCCTCACGCTGGTCCTCGTTCAGGTCCTCCGGCGTGACGATCTGGACGTGCACGAACAGATCACCCTGGCCATACCGCCGCAACCGTGGCATTCCCTTCCCCTCGAGGCGGAACGTTTCCCCGCTCTGGGTCGCCCGCGGAATCTCGAACTCGACGGTCCCCTCGAGCGTCGGGATCTCGACGGTGTCGCCAAAGGTCGCCTGGGGGAACGAGATGGGGAACTGGTGATGAAGATCGTCACCATCGCGCTCGAAGTCCGGGTGCTCAGCGATCGAGACGTCGATCAGGAGATCTCCCCGCGGGCCGCCGTTCGGGCTCGGGGCCCCCTCACCCTCCATCCGGAGCGTTTGCCCGTCGTCGATCCCCGACGGAACGTCGACGGTGAGCGTCGCCTCCTCGCGAACGTAGCCCTCGCCACGACAGTCCCCACAGGTCTCCGCGTAAATCGTCCCCGTCCCCTCACAGCGACGACAGGTCGTCGTCTGCTGGACGCGGCCGAGGGGCGTTTGCTGAACCTGCGTCACCTGCCCGCGTCCTTGACACTCCTGACAGGTTGACGACTCGGCATCGGGTGGGTGACCCTCCCCCGCACAGGTTGTACACTCCTCCGGGCGTTCGACCGAAAACTGCTTTTTGACCCCTTCGTACGCCTGCTCGAGGTCGATCTCGAGACTCGTCCGGAGGTCTCGACCCTTCCGCGGGCGGTTGCGCCCACGCCCACCGCGACCACCACCGAAAACCTGTTCGAAGATGTCCCCGAGGCCCCCACCCATGCCGCCCATGCCGCCGAACGGGTCGCCGCCCATTCCACCGGCACCGCCGAAGGGGTCCTCGCCGGCGTCGAATCCGTGTTTCTCGGCCTCCTCGAATTGCTGGTGCCCCATCCGGTCGTAGGCCGCGCGTTTGTCCTCGTCCGTGAGGACCTGCTTTGCCTTCTGGATTTTCTTGAACTTCTCCTCGGCGTCGGGGTCGTCGCTGACGTCCGGATGGTACTCCGTGGCCTTGGCCCGGTACGCCTGTTTGATCTCCTCGGCGGAGGCATCCTGACTCACGCCGAGCACGTCGTAGAAGTCCTCACTCATGTCGTTATCACCCGATACTCGACTCAGACACTTCAACCAAACGTTCGGTGGTCGCGGTCTACATGGGCGTCGGTATCAGTCCCAAAGCAGGGGACGGGGTCAAGGACGGTTCCAAAGAAGACAGAGAATCCCGCTCCCGTGATCCCCCAAAACCAGCATCCGCACTCGAGCGATGGGCCCCACATCAGATGCCCACCGCCCGATCGGTCGAGCCACGGGCCAGCCGAACGAACGCGGGTCGACCAGCCCCACTGACGAACGAGGAGACGGCTCTGGATGCCTTCAAAGATCAAAAAACGTAGCGAGACGGCGCGAGTGCGTTACTCCTCGTCGTCGTCGACGTCCTCGAAGTCGGCGTCCACGAACTCCTCGCCCTCCTCATCGGCTGGGCCAGCGCCCGGACCGGGGTTCGGACCAGGGCCAGCGTTCGGACCAGCACCACCCGCCGCGCCGGCGCCTGCGGCGCCTGGGTCGCCCGCACCGGCACCGGCAGCCGCAGCCTCCTGGTAGATCTGCTTGCCGATCTCCTGGAGTTCGCTGCTCAATTCGCTCGTCGCCTCCTCGATGTCCTCGGCCTCTGCGTCGGTGTCGTCGATGGTGGCCTCGAGCTCGTCGACGGCGGCTTCGATTGCCTCACGAAGGTCGTCGTCGACGTCCTCGTTCTCTTCGAGGAGGGTCTCGGCGCGCTGGATCGTCGCCTCGGCGGTGTTCCGGGCCTCGATGCGCTCGCGGCGCTCTTTGTCCTCCTCGGCGTGCTCCTCTGCCTCACGCTGCATGCGGTCGATCTCGGCATCCGAGAGACCCGCACCGCCCTCGATGGTGATCTCCTCACTGGTGCCGGTCCCCTTGTCCTCGGCACCCACGTTCACGATGCCGTTCTCGTCGATGGAGAACGTGACCTCGATCTGTGGGGTTCCAGCGGGGGCCGGCGGAATGCCGGTCAGGTGGAACTCCCCAAGCAGTTCGTTCTTGTTGGCCAGTTCACGCTCACCCTGGAAGACCCGTACCTGCACGGAGGTCTGGTTGTCCGCCGCGGTCGTGAATATCTTCGATTCCTCCGTCGGAATCGTCGTGTTCTTCTCGATGAGGCGTTCGAACAGCCCACCCTTGACCTCGATCCCGAGGCTGAGCGGGGTCACGTCGAGCAGGACGATGTCGTCGACTTCGCCGCCGAGGACGCCACCCTGAATCGCCGCACCCAGGGCGACTGCCTCGTCGGGGTTGACGTTCTTCTGTGGGGGCTCACCGATGAGTTCCTCGACTTTCTCGGCGACCTGTGGCATCCGGGTCGAGCCACCGACTAGCAACACCTCGTCGATGTCCGACTTCTCGTAGCCGGCGTCCTCGAGCGCCTGTTCGGTTGGCTCGACCGTGCGGTCGATGAGGTCCGACGTCAACGATTCGAACTTCGCCCGGGTCATCGACTTCTCGAGGTGGATCGGGCCGTCGTCGGTCGCCGTGATGAACGGCAGGTTGATCTCGGTTTCCTTTCGCGAGGAGAGTTCGATCTTTGCCTCCTCGGCGGCGTCTTTCAGCCGCTGGAGGGCCTGCCTGTCGTCTCGGAGGTCCATGCCGTGTTCGGCCTCGAACTCATCGGCGAGCCAGTCGATGATGGCGTGGTCCCAGTCGTCACCACCGAGGTCGTTGTCCCCGTTGGTCGCGACCACCTCGTAGACGCCACCGCCCAAATCGAGGATGGAGACGTCGAACGTGCCACCACCCAGGTCGTAGACGAGCACGGTCTGGTCGGCGTCGTCGTCGAGCCCGTAGGCCATCGAGGCGGCCGTTGGCTCGTTGATGATGCGTTCGACCTCGAAGCCAGCAATCTCACCGGCGTCTTTGGTCGCCTGACGCTGCTTGTCGGAGAAATATGCGGGGACGGTGATGACGGCCTTCTCGACTTCGTCTCCGAGGTACTCCTCGGCGTCGTGTTTGATCTTCTGGAGAATCATCGCCGAGATCTGCTGTGGCGTGTACTCCTCGCCCTCGATCTCGACCGTATAGTCCTCCTCGCCCATGTGGCGCTTGATCGAGGCGATCGTCTTCTCTGGGTTCTGAATCGCCTGGTTCTTGGCCGGCTTGCCCACGAGCCGTTCGTCGTCGTCGGTGAACGCAACCACGGATGGTGTCGTTCGGTCTCCCTCCGCGTTGACGATAATCTCCGGGTCACCGCCTTCCATCACCGCGAAGGCGCTGTTCGTCGTCCCAAGGTCGATTCCGAGAATCTTGTTACTCGCCATTACCAGGTCATAGTGCGCACTTTGTTTTAAAGCTTACTACGTCTCCCGAGGTGTCGAATATAATTCGCGTTCGAGCCGTATTATCCCGCCACGGCCCCGAGGTCAGCCGGTACCGACGGGTCGTGTTCGCTCCGCCCGCTCACCCGACAGCAAAGCGCCCAACCGCGGGTGGCTGGGTCACCAGCGTTCGGGTCCCGATGCTCGAGGGACCGGTCGATGACGAGCTCGAAACCCTCGAGCCGGTGCCAATCATGCTGAGGCGCTCCTCGTCGCCACCCTGTCCCTCGCAGGAACGGGCCGGCCACGAGTATGATCGACGCCCACATATGCTCGTTCGCTGCACAGTCCTGGTTCCCTTCAAATCCCGATCACGGCTTCGCTCTTTACGGAATTGCTCGGAGCAAAGGCGGGCCGGGCGCGATTGGGAACTACGCCGAGACGTTCCGGTTCGCTCGCTGCGCTCGCTCACGGGCTGGGAGTCGTCTAGTTCAAATCGCGGAGCCGCTTTGCTCCTCGCGTAATTGCTCGGCGCAAAAGCGGGCCGGGCGCGATTTGAACACGCGACCGTCTGATTAAGAGTCAGACGCTCTGCCTAACTGAGCTACCGGCCCTATGGCCTCCACTTTCCGGCGGCGAGTAAAATAGGTTTCCTTTGGGGGAC
>LKND01000010.1 GCA_001564275.1 Natrialbaceae archaeon Tc-Br11_E2g14
GGGAGTTGTGACGCGGCGTGATCGGCTGGTAGCGCCACTGGACCGACCGGTTCGTCGCCGTGACCGAGCCGCGACTCTCGTGGTTCGTCGCCGCGGGCAACAAGATGATGCCGTCTTCGCGCTCGGGAAGCGAGCCGTGGAGCCCCGGGAACGGATCGACGCCGATGACGACCTCGACGTTTTCCATGGCCGCCTTGAGCCGCTTCATCTCGCTGATCGAGTTCAGCGAGTGCCCCCAGACCACGAGCGCTTTGACCTGCTCGGGCTGGTACAGCTCGCCCTTCCGCTCGTCGTCGTCGAGTGCCCCCTCGAACCAACGGCTAACCGTCAGGCCGTTTTTCTCCATCAACTCCTGGGACTCGAAGCGCTCGAGCATGTCCTCGTAGCTGGTCGAGCCGCTGGTACTCGGCGTCCGATCCCAGACGTTCGACCAGTGTTCCCAGGCGCCCCGGTCGAGGCCGTAGTACGCGGGCAGGTTGTGCGACAGGATACAGACGTCGGTCGCCCCCTGCACGTTGTCGTGGCCACGGACCGGATTGTTCCCCCCGCCGGGCTGTCCCGTGTGTCCGAGCGCCAGATTGAGGATCGCGTACGAACGAATGTTCTGTGTGCCGACGGTGTGCTGGGTGGATCCCATCGACCACTCGACGGTGCTCACGTCGGATTCGACGAGCGTCTCGGCGATCTCTTTCAGTTCCTCGACCGGCACCCAGGTGATGTCCTCGACCGTCTCGAGGTCGTAGTCGGCGATCGTCTCCTTGGCGTCCGCCCACCGGTAGACCCGTGACTCGAGGAACGCCTCGTCGTGTGCCTCGAGGTTGTAGACGATGTGATAGAGCAATCCGTTGATGAAGGCGATGTCCGTCCCGGGCCGGAATCGGGCGAAGGTATCGGCGTGGGCCGCCGTCTTCGAGAACCGTGGCTCGGCGACGATGACCGTGCCGCCGTTTTTCTTGGCCTGCTGGACGTACCGCATCATGACGGGATGAGCCTCGGCTGGATTGTGCCCGATGATGAGATTCGCGTCGGCGTTGGCGACGTCGTTGACCGACTGGGTCATCGCCCCGTAGCCCCAGGTGTTCGCCAGTCCGGCGACCGTCGTGGAGTGACAGATTCTGGCCTGGTGATCGACGTTATTCGTCCCGTAGAAGGCCGCCAGCTTGCGGAACATGTAGGCCTCTTCGTTGCCGATCTTGGCCGATCCCATCCACATGGTGCTGTCGGGGCCGTACTCCTCACGGACTCGGTCGAGTTCGTCGGCGACTTCCGACATCGCCTCCTCCCAATCGAGTCGGACCCACTCACCCTCTTCTTTCTTCATCGGCTCCTTGAGCCGCCGTTCGGAGTTGACGGTCTGACTCAGACTGGCCCCCTTCGAACAGAGTCCACCCTGATTGATCGGATGGTCGTCCCAGGACTCCTGGCCGAGGATTGCGTCGTTTTCGACGACCATTTTGAGCCCACAGCCCACCGCACAGTGTGAACAGATGGTTTTGATCTCGTCTATTTCGGTCGGCGTGTCACCTCCCTCGGAACGTGTCTGTTCGACCAGGGTTCGGCCCCCGATCCCTGCTGTCAGCGCTGCGACACCACCGATCTTCATGAAGTCACGGCGCTCGACATCTAACGATCCTTGTAGCTGTCGCATAGCGATAAATTGGAATAGGCGTCGATTAGGTCATTATCTGGATTACTTGAGGGCTTATATACATAATGCTAAATACCGATAGAACCGGTATCGAAAGCAATGTGGAATAACCCCCCTTCTGTTGGGGAATTATTGGATCGATTGATCGAGCCTGTCATTGCCCCACCAGTGAGCGACAATCCCAACCTTTGACTATAATTCGCACAGTAGGCCGAGACACCGCATGATCGAGGACACGCCACTGTGGGATGAGTCGGTCAACGAGACCGTCCGTGATGGCGTCGGACCGCTCGTACCGCTATTCGAACTCTTGACGCATCTCGGTGATGGTGCGTTACTGTTAGTCACAGGGGTCCTGATCTACTGGTTCGGCGGCCGTCGGTCGCCTCGAGAGCGGGCGTTCGTGATTGCGGTTGGGACGGCCGCACTCGCCCTCTCGGCCGGTATGAAGGGCGTCATCCAGATACCGCGACCGACGCTAGCGTTCGCAGCCGTCGACTACCCGGGATACACGTTCCCGAGTGCACACGCCATGGGTAGTGCGGCGTTCTACGGCGCAATCGCGGTGACGATGAAGCGGGGTCGACTCGGGTGGCGTCTCGCCGGGGCTGCGGTGCTGGTGGCGATCATCGCGCTCTCGCGGGTCGTGATCGGCGTTCACTACCCCGGTGACGTTCTGGTAGGAGCGGTCCTCGGCTTCGGGTTGGTTGGTATCGGGCTCTGGGTTCGACAGGAGGGACTGTTCGATCCGGGGGCGATGTTCGCGCTGGCGACGGTCATCTCGCTGGTCGCGGTCGCGCTTGGGTCGCGGGTGTTCGTGAGCCTCACGATCGGGGCGTCGGCCGGTGGCATGGTCGGCTGGCACCTGGTTCGGGGGCGGACGACGACCACCTCGGGTGCGGCGATTCTGGTCGTTGGCGGGATCGGATTGCTCGGTCTCGTGACTCTCCGCACGATCTCGTCGGTGGTGGGTGCGCCGGGCGTCGGGAGCCCACCGTCGGAACTTCTATTTATCGGGGAAGTCCTTGGCTACGCGATACTGACAGCGCTCGTGTTGCTCGCGCCGGCGATAGCCGTGAGAGTCGAGGACCACGCGATGGTTCGATCGATCCAGCAAACGTTACCGTTCCGCGGGCGCATCGTCGAACCGGCTGGCTTCGAACTCGAGACTGACGATTGATCGGAACGACTACGTCGCCGGAATCGCAGCCTCTATTGACGCCCTACTGAAAGAGTCGGTGTGGGCCGATCCCGACCGCTTGATGTGGCGATGTTCGCCGTCCTGGCGACGCTCTGGGGACTGTCGTTTCCGGCAATTGCTGTTGGACTCGAGGAGCTGCCACCGCTGCTATTCGCGGCGTTTCGGTACGACGTTGCCGCAGTCCTCTTGCTCGCCGTGGCGGTCGTGCGGGTAGACGACTGGTGGCCTCGAGGTCGACGGAATCTACTTGCCATCGCTGGTGGTGGGGTCTTCATGATCGCTGGCAACGGGTTGTTGTTCGTCGGTCAGCAGACAGTTCCCTCGGGTGTGGCGGCTATTTTGCAGGGGTTGGTGCCCATCGCAACTTCCCTGTGGGCGTTGCTCTTGCTCGGAGAGCGGCTGTCGGGGGCGGGTGCAGTGGGTGTCTGTGTCGGCTTTCTCGGCGTCGGGTTCGTTATCCAGCCGGATCCGTCGAATCTCCTTGCGGGTGACACTGTCGGTCGGCTTATCATCGTGGTGCAGGTGACGAGTGTAGCCCTGGGCGGAGTGATCGTGCAACGGGCGCGACCGACGATTCATCGACTCTCGCTGACGGGCTGGTCGATGCTTGTCGGCGCGGTGATCTTGCATCTCATTAGCCTCGGTGTGGGGGAGGGCCAGCACGTCAGCGACGTCACCGCTATCGGATTTGGTATGGTACTCTACCTCGGCATCTTTTCGACAGCTATCGCTTTCCTGATCTATTTCACCATTCTCGAGGAACACGGGGCGTTCGAGGCGGCTCTGGTGGCGTACCTGGTGCCCATTGTTGCGACAATTGCGGGCGTGTTCGTGCTCGGGGAGTCGATCGGCTTGCTGACGTTCGTCGGCTTTGGATTCGTCGCCCTCGGGTTCGCGCTGCTGAAGCGCCGAGCCCTCGCCGAGTTTTTCGGTGCGGCACCGACACCGATTCGGGACTGATGGGGGCGGTACTGTCTCCTCCTCCCTGGGGCTCACGAGGCGATGGGCTCCGGGTTCGCTGTGGGGTCGAGCTGGCACAACATGTTCGTCAACCAGACAGATGGTTTAACACGCCGCGTCACTTCCGGAGAGGTAAGCGATGAGACGCCACACCCGCGAACGCGAGCGACCCGGGACCAAAACCGACGAAACTACCTCGAGTTCGAGTCAGGAGGCGGTGCGGCGGTGCCCGGAGTGTGATTCCGAGGCGCTCTTGACCGACGACGGGAGTGGCGAAGTGAGCTGTGAGCAGTGTGGCCTCGTCATCGAGGAATCCCGCATCGATCGGGGACCGGAGTGGCGGGCGTTCAACCACTCCGAGCGGGAGAGTAAATCGCGCGTGGGGGCACCGACGACCCAGACGATGCACGACAAGGGTCTGACGACGGCCATCGACTGGAAGGACAAGGACGCCTACGGACGCTCGCTCTCCTCGGAAAAGCGCAGCCAGATGCACCGTCTGCGCAAGTGGCAAGAGCGGATTCGGACGAAGGACGCGGGCGAGCGCAACCTGCAGTTTGCTCTCTCAGAGATCGATCGGATGTCCTCGGCACTGGGGATTCCACGATCGGTACGTGAGGTGGCGTGTATGCTCTATCGTCGAGCGCTCGAGGAGGACCTCATTCGCGGCCGGTCGATCGAGGGTGTGGCGACCTCGGCGCTGTATGCGGCCTGCCGGATGGAGGGAATTCCCCGCAGTCTCGAGGAGGTCGCGGGTGTCTCGCGGGTCGACCGCAAGGAAATCGGCCGGACGTACCGTTACATCGCCCAGGAACTGGGACTCGGGATGGAGCCGGTCGATCCGAAGAAGTACGTCCCGCGATTTTGTTCGGAACTCGAGTTGACCGAGGAGGTCCAGTCGAAGGCGAACGAGATCATCGACGTCACGAGCGAGAAGGGGCTGCTGTCCGGGAAATCGCCGACGGGGTATGCGGCGGCAGCCATCTACGCGGCCTCGCTGCTGTGTAACGAGAAGAAGACCCAGCGTGAAGTGGCCAACGTCGCACAGGTGACCGAAGTCACGATCCGCAACCGCTACCAGGAACAGATCGAAGCGATCGGGCTGTACTGATCGCCGGTCTCGTCGTCAGCAGCATGTTTCCCACCCGAGCCGGCATCGGTTCGTTTTATCGATAGTTCAGGCCCGCCGTCGAGACCACTCCCCCGATGGAACCGCTGTCTGTGTCGCCGCTCGTGGCGACTCCGGCGTTGGCCCCTCTCCTACCAGATAAAATATATGTGTCTGACATACGTTTAAGTGTCGAGCACGGTCGTTAGTATGTATGTCGAAGAATCGTGTCGAGCGACTCGAGGCGACCGTTCAGGAGCTGGAATCGACCGTCGAAGGCCTGACAGAGGAACTGGTGGAATCGAAAGAGCGCATCCGTGTCCTCGAGGCCGAACTCGACACCGAAATCCCCACGCGCGTTCCGGACCGTCGCGGGACGACCATCGAGGTCGAAGAGGCCGATGGCGATACCGAGACGCCCGAAGCGGCCCAGAACGACGTTGCCGAAGCGGCCGAGGCTGCGGGCGAGGACACCACGGAGTCCGAACCAGAAGACTCAGGTACCGACGACATTATCGTGGCATAACTCGTCGGAGGCCCTAACGGCGATCGACCCTTTCGGGCCGACACGGTTGACGGAGATTCCAGCATGCACATCAAGGCACTCGTCCTCGACAATTTCAAGAGCTTCGGTCGGAAGACGAAGATACCGTTTTACGAGGACTTCACCGTCGTCACGGGGCCAAACGGCTCCGGGAAGTCGAACATCATCGACGCCGTCCTCTTCGCGCTCGGTCTGGCCAGAACGCGTGGCATCCGGGCCGAGAAGCTGACCGACCTGATATACAACCCTGGGCACGACGGTGGCGACGACTCGGCGGCCCCCAACGAAGCCGTCGTGGAGGTCGTCCTCGACAACAGCGACGAGACGCTTACCCGCTCTCAGGTCATCAACGCCGCGGGGAGCGAGGACGTCGGCGACTGTGCGGAGATTCGCATCCGCCGACGGATCAAACGAACCGAGGACAACTACTACTCCTATTACTACCTGAACGATCGCTCGGTGAACCTCTCGGACATCCAGGATCTGCTGGCACAGGCCGGCGTCGCTCCGGAGGGATACAACGTCGTCATGCAGGGAGACGTGACCGAGATCATCAACATGACGCCGTACAACCGTCGACAGATCATCGACGAGATCGCCGGCGTCGCCGAGTTCGACGCAAAAAAAGAAGACGCCTTCGAGGAACTCGAGGTCGTCCAGGAACGCATCGACGAGGCCCAGTTGCGCATCGAGGAGAAGCGAACGCGCCTCGAGCAGCTCGCAGACGAACGCCGGATCGCGATGCGGTATCGTCGTCTCCGTCGGGAACGGGACGAGTACGAGGGGTACCTGAAGGCGAGCGAACTCGAGGACAAACGCGAGGAACTCGAGCGCGTCGAGTCGAGAGTCGAGGACCTCGAGGAAGCCCTCGAGGACCGCCAGCGAGAACTCGACGAACGGCAGGGGAAGGTCCTGCGTCTCGAGGAGGATCTCGAGGACCTCAACGCGGAAATCGAGCGCAAGGGCGAAGACGAGCAGTTGCGAATCAAAAGCGAGATCGAGTCGATCAAAGGGGACATCTCACGGCTCGGGGATACCATCGAGGCCACGACCGAGCGCATCGACGAGGCCGAGTCGAACCGCCGTGAGGCGTTCGTCCAGATCGATCGCAAGCAAGAGCAGGTGAGCGATCTCGAAGACGAGATGCGCGAACACAAACTCGAGAAGGCCTCGCTGAAGGGCGAGATCCAGGAGCGTGAGGCCGAGGTCGAACGGCTCGAGGCCGAAGTCGACGCGGTCGACACCGAGTACGACGAGGTGAAAGCCGACCTGCGCGAGCGCAAGGCAGACCTCGAGGCGGCCAAGACCGAAAAGAACGATTTACAGCGCGAGCAAGACCGCTTACTCGACGAGGCGCGCCGGCGATCAAACGAGGTCGAGCAGACGGAAACCGAGATCGAGAGTCTGCGCGAGGAGATCCCCGAGATCGAAACCCAGCGGTCGGATCTGGAACGCGAACTCCAGAAGGCCGAGACCAATCGCGAGAACATCACGGAGGTGGTCGAGGATCTGCGCCAGGAAAAGCGGTCACTGCAGGCGGACCTCGAGGAGCTCGACGACGAACTCCAGGCGAAACAGGCCGAGTATGCGGAACTCGAGGCTAACGCCGGGGAGAGCGGCGATTCCTCCTACGGACGTGCGGTAACGACGATCCAGAACGCGGCGATCGAGGGCGTCCACGGCCCCGTCGCCGAACTCGGATCGGTTTCGGGTGAGTTCGCCGTGGCCTGTGAAACCGCCGCCGGTGGGCGGATGGCGAACGTCGTCGTCGACGACGACGTGATCGGCCAGCAGTGTATCGAGCACCTCAAGTCGCGCAACGCCGGCCGGGCGACGTTCCTGCCGATGACGGAGATGCGCACGCGGGGGCTACCGAACGCACCGAGCGACCCCGGGGTCGTCGACTTCGCCTACAACCTGGTCGATTTCGACGACCAGTACGCCGGCATCTTCTCGTACGTCCTCGGGGACACCCTCGTCGTCGAGGACATCGAGACGGCCCGGGCGTACATGGGCGACTACCGGATGGTCACGCTCGACGGCGACCTCGTCGAGAAGACCGGGGCGATGACCGGTGGCTCCCGAAAGGGCTCGCGGTATTCGTTTTCGGCGAGCGGGAAGGGGCAACTCGAGCGCGTCGCCAGCCAGATCACGACGCTGCAGGACCGACGTGAAGGCGTCCGCGAGGAGGTGCGAAGCGTCGAGGAACGCCTCGACGACGCTCGGGATCGACAGACCGACGCCACTGACGAGGTTCGATCGATCGAGACCGAACGCGACAGACTGGGCGAGGAACGCGACCGTCTCGAGGAGGAGATCGCCGGCAAAAAGGGTCGCCTCGAGGAACTCGAAGCCGAACGCGAGTCCGTCGACGAGCGGATGACGGAGATCGCTGGCGAGATCGAGGCCCAAACGGAGGCGATCGAGGCGATCGAGGCCGACATCACCGAACTCGAGCGGGAACTGGCCGACTCGAAGATTCCGGAACTCACCGCCGAGATCGACTCCTTGGAGGATGAGATCACCGAACGGGAGTCACGGATGGATGCCATCGACAGCAAACTCAACGAGTTGAGCCTCGAGAAGCAGTACGCCGAGGACGCCATCGAGGATCTCCACGACGAGATCGAGACGGCCCAGAATCGGAAGGCGGAACTCGAGAGCAAAGTCGAGGGCTGTGAGGAGCGGATCGCCGAGAAGGAAGTGGAACTGGCCGCCAAACGCGAGGCCGTCGCCGAACTCGAGGACGAACTGGCCGACCTCAAGGAATCGCGAGCCGAAATCAAGGAGACGGTCGCCGAGGCGCGGACTGAACGCGATCGACAACAGACCCGGGTGAACGAGAAAGAGAGTACGCTCGAGGGCGCTCGCGAGAAGGCGGGTGCCCTCGAGTGGGAGATCGAGGCCCTCGAGGAGGACGTCGGCGAGTACGATCCCGAGGAGATCCCGGACCACGACACCGTCCTCGAGATGGTCGAGTTGCTCGAGGCGGACATGGAGTCGCTCGAACCGGTCAACATGCTGGCGATCGACGAGTACGACGAGGTTCGTGCGGACCTGGATACGCTGGAAGCGGGCAAGGCGACACTGGTCGAGGAGGCAGACGGGATCCGCGATCGCATCGAGCAGTACGAGACGCAGAAAAAGCGGACGTTCATGGGCGCTTACGAGGCCATCGCCGGCCACTTCACGGAGATTTTCGAGAAGCTCTCGGAGGGGACCGGTAGCTTACACCTCGAGGACGAGTCGGATCCGTTCGAGGGTGGACTGACGATGAAGGCCCAACCCGGTGACAAACCGATCCAGCGGCTTGACGCGATGTCCGGTGGGGAGAAGTCCCTGACTGCGCTGGCGTTCATTTTTGCGATTCAGCGACACAACCCCGCCCCGTTTTACGCCCTCGACGAGGTCGACGCCTTCCTCGATGCGGTCAACGCCGAGCGTGTGGGGCAGATGGTCGACGAACTCGCCGGTCGGGCGCAGTTCGTGGTGGTGTCCCATCGGTCGGCCATGCTCGATCGCTCAGAACGGGCGATCGGTGTCACCATGCAACAGGACAACGTCTCGGCCGTGACGGGGATCGACCTGAGCGGCGAGGGCGAGCGTGAGGTGCCCGCCGATGACTAGCGAGGACGCCGAGGAGCCACAGGCGACGACGGCGGCCTCGAGTGACGCGAGCGGGGAGGGAAGCGACCCGCGAGCGCCAGGCGGTCAAGGGCGACAGGACGCCGACGACATCCCACTCCAGATCGCGGGTCACGAAGACCGCACACGACCGGGAGCCGGTGACGACTCGACTGGTGGGTCGGCGAACGAGCGCAACGGCACACCTCCGGGTGGCGAGTCGGTCCTCGAGTTCAGCGAGGACGACGACGTGGGCGAATTCGGGGAGGCTGGTGACGAAGACGAAGACGAGGTCGAACCCGTCGAACTCCTCGTCCAGCTCGCCAAAGACGGCGAGATCGATCCCTGGGACATCGACATCGTCGCCGTCACGGACAAATTCCTCGAGGTGCTCGACGAGGCCGACCTCCGCACCTCCGGGCGGGCGCTGTTCTACGCCAGCGTGCTCTTGCGAATGAAAGGTGACGAACTGTTCGCGCCCGACGAACCCGACGACGCGGAACTCCCACCGTGGGAAGCGCCTTTTGCGGACGACGACGAAGGGCAGGGGGCGTTCGATCCCGAGTTCGACCCCGTGGCTGGCCTCGAGGCCGAGATGGAGCGTCGCCTCGAGCGCAAGCACGCTCGGGGCAAACCGGAGACGCTCGACGAACTGGTGCGTGAGCTTCGGGATGCCGAACGGGGCACCAGGTGGAAGGCCTCGCGGAGTTACGATACGAGCGACTCACCGAGTGGTTATGGCCGTGGCGTTCAGGAGTTGAGCTATCACTCGGGAGACGACTTCAGGGTCGATGACGAGCCGACGGCCAACGACGTGACTCACACGGCCCACGAAGAGGACATCGAGTCGGTGATCGACGACGTGGACGCGGCACTCACCGAACAGTACGACAGGGGACGCGAGGAGGTGCTGTACGCCGAAATCGAACAGGTCGGTGGCTCCCGGGTGATGACCTACCTCTCCTTGCTCTTTCTGGCCCATCGGGGGCGGATCGTCCTCGAGCAGGACGAACTGTTCGGCGACCTGTGGATTCAGCGGGCGGCCCCGGAGACGGAGGTCACCGAAGCGGTCGCGGATTGAGCGCTCACTACGACTTTCGAAGCGGAAAACTTCGATTACCGAAGCGTGGACGGACAGGGTAGAGAGTCCGCTCTTCCACGCCGTTTGCCAGCGGCCGTCACGCACCCACCACTGCGCGTACCGACAGGCCGCTATGATCTCAGACGATCTGCGTGGCCGTCCCAATCACCTCGGCGTCTCGAGTGACCGGTCAATCCAGGTACTGGCCGGCGAGCAACTCGACCCGCTCGCGGGTCTCCTCTGGAATCGATTCGGTGGGGGTGTTGATCGTGCCCTCGAGGGCCGACCACGCCTCGCTCTCGAAGTCTTCGGGCATGGTGCGGATGGCCTCCTCGATGACCGCATTGAGTGATTCCTGGTTTGCCGCGGCGTTCTCGAGCACCTCCTCGAGGGTGACTTCACTGTCGGTCTTCCAGACGTCGTAGTCGGTGATGCCGGTCACGGTGGCGTAGCTCAACTCGGCCTCGCGGGCGAGTTTCGCCTCGGGAATGGTCGTCATGCCGACAACGTCCCACCCCTGCTCGCGGTAGAACTCGCTCTCGGCTTTCGTCGAGTACTGTGGTCCCTCGATGCAGACGTACGTCCCGCCCTGCTGGACCGCGGTGTCGGTCGCCGACTCCGCCGCTGACGCGAGGTGGTCGACCATGGCCGGACAGTAGGGGTCGGCAAATCCCATGTGGACGACCATCCCGTCGCCGAAGAACGTGGGCTGGCGGTGTTTCGTCCGGTCGAATATCTGATCTGGGATCACGAGCGACTGCGGGGGCAGGTCCTCGCGGAGGCTTCCCACCGCGTTCGTCGAGATGACGCGGTCGACGCCGGCTGCCTTCAGCGCGTAGATGTTGGCCCGATAGCTCGCCCCTGTCGGAGTGTGGCGATGATCCTCCCCGTGTCGGGGAAGGAAGACGACCTCCTCGCCGGCGAGTTCGCCCATCGTCAGGTCGTCACTCGGGTCGCCGTATGGGGTCGACACCGATTCGGTCCGGACGTGCTCGAGTGGGAGTGCCTCGTAGATGCCGCTGCCGCCGATGACGCCGATGGTCATGGTTCCAACTCCCCGTGGCGGCACCTAAACGATGTGGATTCGTGTGCTCGGACTGGGTCGACGACCACACCGACCCATGGTTCGTGGTACCGTCTCTGACAAGTGTTCAAATAGCCCCGGTGCCATTTCGGTTCGTAATGGCTCCCGCCGACGATGTCGACGGTTCACCTCACGAGGAGCCTGCCGAATCGACCGACAGTGACACTGCCCCTGGTCCCTCAGCGGGGGTCGACGAGCGGCCTCCCGACGACGGTGGCGACGAGGGGTCGCCAGTTGACGGTGGTGACGATTCGTCCATGGCTGACGACGGGGGGTCCACACCCGACGGCGAGGCGAAACCAGCCTCGAACGGGGGTCCCTCGAATCTCACGGAGGGCGCGTTGCTCAGGCCCATGTTTCATCTCGCGTGGCCGCTGGTGGTCATCCAGTTGTTGCAGGTGGCCTACAACGTCGGCGACACGTTCTGGCTCGGGGCGCTCTCGCCGGACGCGGTCGGTGCCCTGAGTCTGGCCTTCCCGCTCATTTTCTTCCTCATCTCGATCGGCGGCGGATTCACCGCTGCGGGGGCCATTCTGATCGCCCAGCACACCGGTGCCGAGAGCGGGGCGGGTGGGATGATCGCTGGCCAGACGCTCTCGTTCATTTCCATGCTCGCGATCGTGCTCGGTGTCGTCGGCTATTTCGTTACCGACCCAATGCTCGCGCTCCTGCCGGCAGAGGGGGAGACGGCGACGAACGTCGTTCCGCTCGCGGCCGATTACATGCGCATTTTCTTCCTGGGAATGCCGTTTCTCTTCGGCTTCTTCATCTTCGTCTCGCTCATGCGCGGGTACGGCAACACCCGTGCCCCGATGCGAGTGATGGCTGTCAGCGTCGTCATCAACCTGGCCATCGATCCACTGCTCATCTTCGGTGTCGGGCCGTTTCCACGCCTCGAGATCCAGGGCGCCGCCGTCGCGACGGTGTTCTCACGCGGCGTGGCCACCGCCATCGGGCTTTACATCCTGTTTTATACGGACGTGGGCCCGGACATCCAGGTGGGCCATCTCGTGCCCCGTCTCGAGTACGTCTCGAAGATCACTAGGCTTGGGGTGCCGACCGCCCTCGAGCAGTCGATGAGCTCGCTCGCGATGATCGCGATGACGGCGATGGTGGCCACGTTCCCGCCCGCAGTCGTGGCGGCCTACGGTCTCGGGAACCGCCTCATCTCCCTGGCGTTCCTCCCCGCCATGGGAATGGGACAGGCGACGGACACCATCGTCGGTCAGAATCTCGGGGCCGAAAAGCCCGAGCGAGCCGAGCGGGCGACGTGGATCGCCTCGGCCGCGATCGCGGGGATCATGCTCGGCGCGACGGCCATCGCGTTCGTCTTCACCGAACCGATCGTGAGCGTGTTCATGACTGCCGACGAAGCGGGAGCCGCGGAGACGATTCACTACGGGACGATCTACCTCCAGATCGCGGCAGCGATGTTCGTCTTCATGGGGGTCCTGCAGGTCATCCTCGGTGCGTTCCGCGGGGCCGGGAACACCAAGACAGCCCTGGTGTTCTCCGTCGTCACGCTCTGGATCGCTCGCGTCCCGGTCAGTTACTACCTGATCTTCGTCGCCGGGTGGGGAACCACCGGGATCTGGATCGGGGTCGTCGCGGGCGACGTCATCGGGGCCCTCGCCGCGATTGCGTACTTCACCAGGGGCACCTGGAAGGAGTCGATCGTAGAGGAGACCCCGAACGCCGACCGGGACCCGTCGAATTCGATGGAGTCCTCGACCGCGCAGACGGACGATTGACGCGTCTCGAGGCTCACCGTCGGGTCGGGATCTGTGGCGTTGGCTGGCGGGTGCTCGAGTGGGGTGTTTATCGCGGTCTGCTACCGGTATCTACACGCGCAGCCATGCTGTCGTCTGGCGACGAACCGTTCGGCGACGCCAGCGAGCCGCTTACTCCGCCAGCGCCCACTCACCGGGGGCGGTCATGCGAACGACCTCGCGGCGCTCCATCTCGGTCAGCACCTCTGTCAGGCGGTTGGGCTGGGCGATCTCCATCCCGATGCGCTCGACTTGGTGGTACTCCTTGAGGTAGTGGCGAAGGTCCCCCTTCGTGAACGACTCCTGGTCCGCCTTCGCCATCACGCCCGAGATGAGGTCGACCATGTCCTCGATGAAGTTCCAGGGATAGACGACCCAGGCCCACTCCTCGAGGACCTCGCCGATGTAGTCTGGTTCGAACTCGCTGGTCTGGAGAAGTTGCAGGGTTGCCGTGCGGACCTCGCCCGCGTTGCGGTCCTCGACGTACTCCTGGGCGCGCTTGATGGAGCCGCCCGTGTCGGCGATGTCGTCGATGATGAGGACGTCCTTCCCCTCGACGCTCCCCTCTGGCATCGGGTAGCGAATCGTCGGCTCGCCGGATTTCGCCGCGGTGCCGACGTAGTGTTCCATCTTTAGACTCGTCAGGTCGTCCATCCCGAGGAAGTCACAGATACATCGGCCCGCAAACCAGCCCCCACGGGCTAGCGCGACGATGACGTCGGGCTCGAACGCGTCGCGGCGAACGTCGTCGCTGACGTCCCGACAGAGGCTGTAGATGTACTCCCAGTTCGTGATCGTGCACTTGAATTCGTCCGGTAGGTCGGACATTGCGTGTGGCCACCTATCTCGAGACGATGCAGTGGGCTCTCTTAAATCGGCTGATACCGATCGCCATCACCGATTGTCCGCGCCGCGACGCCGGTTCTCGTCCCCGCCCGGGACGGGGGGACGCCGAATTCAGCGGCTCGGTTCCACTCTGCGTGGCTGTCCTCACCCGATCCTGTCCTCGGCAACGACCGTGACGGTCACCGCACCACAGCCACACTCGTAGACGTGGCGGGTCCCGGCTGTCGTCGTCATGGCCAGCCGGAACTGTTCGTCGTCGAGAGCGTGGTCACACCGGGTGCACCGACAGTCGATGGACTCGAGCATAGCATCCCCTGGCACCCGCCGATACCTCAAGGTCCGCCAACAGGAAAGTGAAAGTGAAAGTGGTGTGAACGTTCCTCCAGCTGGGTTCTTCACCGACGTCGCAACTTCTATTTACCCACCGTTCAGTGATCTGTGGTAATGGCTGGCAAGTGGACGGCTGGTATCGTGACGTCGCCCCCGAGTGCGGGGACCCCGACCGTCGAGCGGTGGCACCAGACGTCGGTCCCCGGCCGACCGGCGTCGTTGCTCGAGGGCCTCGACACCGAGGACACGGTGGGCTACCGGACCACGTTTGCCGACCCTCGCTCGACCGAGGACGAGCGAACGCGCCTCGCCCTCCGGGGGGCGGTGGGGCTCGAATCGGTCTGGATCAACGGCACCGAACACGCCTTCGAGTCGGTGAGTCCGTACTTCCTCCCGACGTACCTCGAGTTCGAGCCCGAGACGGAGAACGAACTGCTCGTCTGTCTCGATGCCGGTGCGTCCCCGGGCGGAATATACGAAACGGACGACGTCCCGGCCGCCAGCGGGATGCCCGGCCTCTGGTGGGATGCCGAGGTGCAAGTGCGCCCAAGGACGTTCCTCGCGTCCCTCGAGACACGCCCGCGGGTCACCGACGATGGGGCACTCCTCGACATCGGTATCGAGGTCGCCGTCGGCGACGAGCCACTCGACGATGCGATCACGCTGTCGATGCGACCCGAGGGGTTCCACGGCGGGGCCACCATGGATCGCGTTCGCGTGAGCGGCGAGGCAGGGGAACGGGTCACCGTCTCTACGACACTCGACGTTCGCGACCCGGCGCTGTGGTGGCCCCGAGGGTACGGCGAGCAGCATCGCTACACGGTCCGAGCAAAACTCGGCGACGATGCGACGGAGACGACCACGGGACTGCGAACGATCGAACGCACGGACGACGGATTGCTGGTCAACGGCCGACGGCTTCGAGTACGAGGCGTCGAACGCCGGCCCGGTGGCGACCCGCGATCCGACGTCGAGCGTGCACTCGACTTGAACGCGACGCTCGTGCGTGTGCGCGGTCACGCTCCCTCCCCCGCGCTCTACCGAGCGTGTGACGAGGCCGGACTGCTGGTCTGGCAGGACCTGCCCATCCGGGGCGATCGCTTCGAACGCGATCGGGCGACCACGGTGCTCGAATCAATTCTCGAGGCATTCGGTGGGCACCCCAGTTTGGCCTGTCTGGGGATTCAGGACGAACCCGTGGATCCGTTCGAGCGTCCTGTCGGCGGTGGTCGAGTCGGCCGACTCGCGTTCCGCTGGCGAACCTGGCGTGCTGGGAACGACGGCGGTGACGCGCAGGCAGTTGCCGCGAGCGTTCCCGAGGAGTACGTGTCGGTACCGATCACGGGTGCTCCGGGATTGGACGCGACAGCAACCACGCTCGCTCCAGGGTGGCAGTACCTCGACCTCGCCGATCTGGAGTGGCTCCTCGAGCGCTATCCCGATCTCGGCAGGATCGTCGGTGCCTACGGCACCCAATCGGTAACCGCCGAGGACCGGGACCCTGCGACCATACCGGGGGTCGATGCGGCCGCGTACGAGCAACGAGCCGAGTCGGCCGAGGCGTCACTCACGTATCAGGCGAACGCCGTTCGACGACTCACGGAGACACTGCGCCGCCACGAATCCGCTATGCTCGTGGCCTCGAGCCTTCGTGATAGCGCATCCGGTGGCGGCTCGGGGGTCCTGACACTCGAGGGTGAGGAAAAGCCGGCCTACGAGGCCCTGAAGCGGGCGTTCGAACCAGTGCTCCCCATCCTCGAGTCGACGCCGCGTCCCGGCACCACCGTCGCGCTTGCGCTGGTGAACGACTCGTCATCACTCGTCGAGACGACGGTGTCCTGGCAGGCCGGTGACGAGGATGGAACGGCGTCGGTTTCGGTCAGTGCAATGGGGTCGGCCACCGTCGGTACGGTCGACATACCCACGGATGCCGACGCCGTCGCGGTGACCGTCGACCTCGAGAAGCGGTCGGTGACGAATCGCTATCCTTTATAACAGGTGTCGGTTCCTGTGTGTCCAGTTCTCATGGGCTATCGCGTCCCCTGACAACGGTTTTCACAGTTCCGTATACCGGTACATTTAAATGTTGGCCGGCGGTATGTGGAGATACCAGAACGCCACCGGGGCGCGTATCGCTCGACGATCGATGACAGGAAATCTTATTCACCGGGTTTTCGCCAGTCGTGAGCGGTCGTGCCGGCCGGTGCGGGTATGGCACAGAGGGTAACAACAATGGTAGACGAATCGAAAAACATCGAACTCACAGACGATCACCTCGAAAACAATTCCAAAGGACAACTCATCAAGAAGGCTGGACAGCTCCGAGACCGACGAAACGAGCTGAACCAGATGGCCTCCGAGCGTGCCGGCAAGCGTGACGAACTCAACGCCAAAACGCGCGAGAAGGTCGACGAGGCCCAGGAACACCGCGAGAAACGCGACGAGCTCAACGAGCAGGTCCAAGAGCACAAGGAGAAGCGAAACGAGCTCAACGCCGAGGCCAACAAACTGTTCGACAAGGTCGAGCGCCTCAAGTCGGACATGGAGATCGGCGAGGGCAAGGACCTCGAACAGCTCGAGTCCGAGATCGAACAGCTCGAGTTCAAACAGCAGACGGAGGTCCTCTCCTCGGAGGAAGAGCGTGACCTCATCGAGAAGATCGAGGAGAAACGCGAGGAGTACGCCGAACGCAAGGACAAACTCGAGGACAACGGTGATCTCGAGGCGCTCGTCGAGAAGGCAGAGGAGGTCCGCTCCGATGCGTCCCAGCACCACCAGAAGGTGACGGAGCTCGCGGACAAGGCCCAGGAACACCACAACCAGATGATCGAGGCCTACCGCGAGGCCGACGACATCCGTGACGACGCCGACGAGATGCACGAGTCGTTCGTCGAGGCCCAGGAGGCGGCCGACCGCCACCACGAAGACTTCGTCCGTGTCCAGAAGCGACTGCGCGAGATGGACAAGAAAGAGGAGAAACAGCGCCAGTCCGCTCGCGACCAGAAGAAAGAGGAAGCGAAGGCCGAAGCCGAGGAGATCTATCAGAAGTTCAAGGAGGGCGAGACCCTCGACACCGAGGACCTGATGAAACTCCAGAAGACCGGCCTGCTCTAATTCGACTCTCTATTGCTGTTTTCGCTGATTCAGGAGCACCAGCGCCAGGTCTGGCAGGGATCGGGTGTGAAGTGCAGTCGGTACGGGCGAGCTGGGGGCTGCGGTCGTCAGGGGCCGGTCGCCGCCCACGTCGGCGGGCGGGGGGCGATCGGTAGTAACCCCTCTGCATAGGGCGACGCCCAGTCCTACGATCTCGTGTGCCTGAGCGGCGTCGAGCCAGTTTGGAGCCTCGAGCGAAAGTGAGGAAAGCAACGACGCGAACGTGGTCGGCGGGTGCCGGTCAGACACTACACTTACCACGCCGGCGAGCCCACTCCAGGTATGTCACGAGGTGTCGCCTATGGCACGTAATCGCACCGTCCGCCGACTGTCGATCGTCCTCGGGGGCACGTTCGTAATCGCGGTCGCGAGCGTGGCCCTCTTCGTCGTGGTGCCGACGACGCTCGCGGACGTGATCGGCGTCGTGCTCGCACTCGTCGCAACCCTTCTGGGGATGAAGCTGGCGAGTTCGATTGCCTCGAGTCTGGTCCCGTCGTACAACGTCGCCGAGGTCGCCGTCACGGGCCCGATCACGCGTGACGGCGGCGGCGGTCCGTTGCCCTCGAGCCCCCGGTCGACGCCGGCAGACGACATCGTCGACCAGATCGAACGCGCCGACGACGACGATAGCGTCGAGGCCCTCCTTGTCAGGCTCAACACGCCCGGTGGTCAGGTCGTGCCGAGTGACGACATCAAGCTCGCCGCGGAGGCCTTCGAGGGACCGACGGTCGCCTATACGACCGATCTGTGTGCCAGCGGGGGGTACTGGATCGCCAGCGGCTGTGACGAACTGTGGGCCCGTGATGCGAGTATCGTCGGCTCTATCGGGGTCGTTGGCTCCCGGATCAATGCCACCGAGTTGGCCGAGAAGGTCGGCCTCTCCTACGAGCAGTTCACCGCCGGCGAGTACAAAGACGCCGGTGTTCCCCTCCGTGAGCTCGAGGACGACGAACGGGAGTACCTGCAGGGGATCGTCGATGGCTACTACGAGTCGTTCGTCGAGCGGGTGAGCGAGGGCCGTGACCTCGATCCGGACCTCATTAGAGAGACCGAAGCCCGGATCTATCTGGGGACTGATGCCCTCGAACTGGGGCTTGTCGACGGGCTGGGGACGCGGGAGGCCGTCGAGGACGTCGTTGCGGAGCGTCTCGATCGCGATCCCGATCGGATCAGCGTGGCGGAATTCGAACCCGAGCGTCCACTGGTGTCCAGACTCGGCGCGGGCGCACAGCGGGTGGCGTACGCCTTCGGGGCCGGTTTCTCGGGGCTGGCTGACGAGCGGGGGTTCCGGTTGCGGAGTTGAGCAGGCACGGTGTCTGATCCGCGAGCGCTACGGGATCGCCCCTCGACGGGCGGCAGTACACCCGTGGCCCGGTTCCCAGCACCCGTGATCACACCGTGACGATCCGGTCGGTGGCGGTGGGTTCGAACGAGTGCATGCCTTTATAATGGCTGAGAATGGATCCTCGTGCGTGACAACGCTGGTGGTCTGTCTCGACCGGACCGACGACGTCGGCCGGAAGACGGGACTGCGAACGCCCATCGTCGGCTGGGAGGCCGTCCGGGCGCTCGTGACCGACGTGGGGTTGGCCGATCCGGAGGATTCGGGCGTCAACACCCTCCTCGAGTCGTTGCGAGTCGCCCAGAGCCTTCGCGACGGCGACGAGGAGACGGTCGTGGCCGTCGTCTCCGGGGACCGGGACTCGATGGTCTCCGCCGACCGCGCGGTTGCCCACCAGCTGGACGAACTCATCGCGGAGTACGAGCCGGACTCCGCGGTCGTCGTCACGGACAGCGCCGAGGACGAACGTCTGGTCCCCATCGTCGAAAGTCGGGTTCAGGTGGACGCCGTCGACCGCGTCGTCGTCCGTCAGGCCCGTGACATCGAGTCGACGTACTACCTGCTGAAGCAGTTTCTGGCCGACGAGGAACTCAGACAGACCGTGCTCGTCCCCCTCGGGTTGACGCTGCTGGTGTTTCCGATTCTCGCGACGCTGGTCGGCCCGGCAGAGGGTGCCGCGACGATTACGGCCGTCATTGGCCTCTTTCTCCTCTACAAGGGATTCAGCGTCGACGACCTCATCGCCGGGCTGGCCAGACAGGCCAGGGATTCCCTCTACTCCGGGCAGGTCTCGGTGGTCACCTACGTGGTCGCCATCGGGCTCACACTCGTCGGCCTGTTCGTCGGGGCACTCAGCGTCTCCAGCCTCGAGGCCGAGGGCGCGGTCGTGCCCACGATGCAGTTCGTCTTCGACAGCATCCCGTGGCTCGCTGCGGCAGGGCTGACGGCGAGTGCAGGTCGGCTCCTCGACGAACTCATCCAGGACGAACCGCTCCGTGCCTCGTACCTGCACCTGCCGTTCGTGGTCGTCTCCGTTGGGCTCGTGATTCGCGGGTTCAGCGGCTTCTTCCTGGAGCAACAGGGCCAGGTCGATTCGTTCGTCGTCCCCTCGATCATGGTCAATCAACAGGGAATCGAGAGTTTCGCGTTGACAGCCGGTCAGCGACTGGCGATGTTCGTCGGGCTGGGCGTGCTGTTGAGTCTCGTCGGGGTGCAAATCGTCTCACGGTACACTGGGTCGACGGTCCAGGGGGGGACCGACAAACCGGAAGTCCCGCCCCAGAAACCGACTGGGTCGACGTCGGCGCCTGGTGAGCAGGGCCGAACCACGGACACCCAGGCCGAGCGCCCGGAGCGAAGCGATCCGGAACTCACCGACGGCGGATCGAAGACCGCCTCCAACGTGGCTCCGGAGCGCACTGATCGTGGAGGTGGCGAGGAGACCGGGCCGGTCGAGTCGCCGTCTACATCGGCAGCGGCCGCAGAAACCGACTCCGAGCAGGGGCCGGCGGAGGGGGACGATACTGTGGACGGAGACGAGGACGACGACCCGACTCGGGCGTAAACACGTGTATCGTAGCCTGTTTGCCCACTGCGGTGCGAGCAGGGCTGTCCGTGGTACCGTCCAGTCTGCTGTGAGTGGTCCACAAGCCAGCACACACTCGTCACGTCTTTCACCCTGGCCTGCCAATTGCGGTTATGCCTGAGGATTTCGCGGACGGTTCCTGGATTGGCCTGTTTTCGGGGGGCAAGGACTCCTCCTGGGCGGTGTATCGAGCCCTCGAGCGTGGGCTGTCGGTCGATCGGCTCCTGACGGTGCATCCAGAGGGCGACTCCTACATGTACCACGTTCCGGAAACGCGGTTGACGGCGCTGGCCGCCGAGAGCATGGGTATCCCGCTCGTCGACGTCGAACCCGGTGATCTCGAGGCCGAGGGTGTCAGGGATTCCGGCCGCCAGGGCGACGACGAACTCGAACCGCTGGAGGTGGCGGTGGCGACCCTCGACGACGAACTCGAGGGCGGTGTCACAGGGGTGACCGCGGGAGCGGTCGAGAGCGAGTTTCAGACCAGTCGGATCGAGGGGATGTGTGAGCGCCTCGACTGTGACCTGTTTGCCCCGCTGTGGCAGGCGGATCCGCGGACGCTGGCCGAGTCGATGCTCGAGGCCGGATTCGAAATTCTGATCGTGCAGGTTGCAGCAGCGGGTCTGGACGAATCCTGGCTCGGCCGGACCTACGATGCCGACGCATTGGCGGATCTGGAGGCGCTGAACGAGGAATATGGCGTCCACCTACTGGGTGAAGGTGGGGAGTTCGAAACGCTTGTGATTGACGGGCCGCACATGGGGCGGCGCCTCGATCTCGAATACGAGACGGAGTGGGCGGGGACCCGTGGTCGGATTCGGGTGACCGAAGCGTCCCTCGAGTAGGGGTTGTGCCACCCCTCGGAATCGTCCGGGACATGCGACCCGCCTCAGTTCGAGTCCGGTTCCGGATCGGGGTCGGGACGGCTCTCGAGTCCCGTCGGTGTCGCATCACTCGATCCCGGGGCGTTCGTATCGGCCGTTCCGCCCGCCTGTGTCGAGGTAGCCTCGAGTGAGCCATGGGCCTCGCCGAACACGTTGAGGGCGGCCTTGAACACGCCCAGGATGACCGGTCCGATGAACAGCCCCATGATGCCGAAGAGATAGATGCCGCCGATCACACCGACGAGGACGACCGCTGGATGGAGGCCGGAACCCATGTCGACGAACACGGCTCGCAGGTAGTTGTCGACGACCGAGAGCACGGTGATCCCGTAGACCAGGAGCAACCCGCCGAGCAGGGGCTCCCCTATCAGAAACAGATAGCCCACGGCCGGTCCCCAGACGAGCCAGACGCCGATAGCGGGCAGGAACGCCACGACCACCATCACCATCGTCCAGAACGCGACGTTCGGAATGCCGACGACCCAGAGCCCGATACCGGCAAGCACCCCCTCGACGAGGGCCACCAGGACGTGACTCTTGATGACGGCCCAGGTCACCACGTTGACCTCGTCGAACAGCCGGACTCGAACGTGATCCTCGAGCGGGGCGATGGCCCCGAGCCACGCCACGAACCGGTCGCCATCCACCAGCAGGTAATAGAGCAAGAAGACGAGGACGAGCAACCCAAGCCCCATCTCGATGCTCGTGTTCACCAGTCGCAGGAGTTCACCGGTCAGCAGGTCGATACCGTCCGTGAGCAACTCCTCCTGGAACTCCTCGCCGAGTTCAGCCTCGAGATCACCGATGTAGGTGGGATCGATCCCCACATCGATCAGGAACGACTCGAACTGGTCGAATGCGGTTGGCCCGTCGACGTTCGTGAGGAAGCCGACCACCGTTCGAAAGAGGATTACCGAAAAGATCGCGATTGGGACGATCGCCCCCACGAGGGCAAACCCCGTCAGCCCGAGGGCGACGAGTTTGGTTCCCAGCCGCCCCTCCAGGTGGGTCGACTCGAGTCGCGCCTCGAGTCGTCGCTGAGATGGATACAGCACGAACGCGAGGAGGGCAGCCGCGATGACGTACGGCAGGAGGGGAAACACCATCAGGACACCGATGTACCCCAGGATTGCGAGCAAGAGCCCGAAAAAGGCCGTACGAACGTCCATGACGTGACGTGTCGGGTTGTCATTATAAGTGTTGACACTTCCGTTCGATCGACCCGTTCTCGAGTCCGGTCGGACGGCGGTCAGCCACGGAGTATCTCGCGGACGACCCAGGTGACAGTGGGTCGCCGATTGCACCGGCTCGCGCTGTGGCTGCTCGTCGGGAACGGTGGCAGAACCAGCGGCGATCGCTAGCCAGGGCGACGATCGGGGCTCCGTGGCCAAGACCGGTCACCGACGATCTGTGAATCGTTTTATCAGATCGTTGCCGATCCGGTCCGGACGGTCACCGGGACGTCACTCAGGAAACCGCCTCAGGGGGTCGTTGCCTCGAGTTCGTCGAACAGTGCCGCCACGAGATCGCCCGTCTCGTCGACGATCTCGGCCCACGCCTCGGTATGTGGGGCGACCCCGACCAGGCGGGCCAGCTTCATTATCGAGAGGTGGTAGACTCGCTGGACCCCGGGTTCGACCTCCCAGACGATCACGTTGCAGGGGAAGAGGCCACCGATCCGGTTCGTTTCATCCAGGGCCCGATCCGCGATCATCGGATTACAGGCCCCGAGCACGTAGTACGGGTCCCGATCGGCGTCGACCTTCTCGTTGAGGAGCGCCGACGGGGAGAATTCGACGGGGATGCCGAAGCCGATGTCGAGACAGGCCTCTCGTACGTGCTCGATGGCGTCCTCGTGGCTCATCTCGAGGGTGGTCTCGTGTTCACCGATGTCCTCAGGGTCGATCGTCGCGGGGTCGATAGGGAGCGTCACATCTGGCGTTGGTCGTCGGCGCTAAAAACCACCGTGGTTGCCCGAGCGGCCGCCCCCAACTGGGATCAACGAAGGTCCTCGGGATCGATCTCGAGATCCTCGATCACGGACAGTATCGGTTCGTAGTCGGCACGGGTTGCTGGTTCGAGGCCGTCGAACCAGAGTTCTTCCCCAGAATCGGCCTGGATGGCCCCCTGGCTCGAGTCGACCATGGCGTCCTCGATTGCCGTTCGCGCCGGGTCATCCCAGTCGGCACGGGCGACGATCGGTGCACGCGGGATCGGATCGGAGACCGCGAGGAGTTCCAGTTCGTCCCCACCATCGGCGAGCGCGCTCCCTGCGTCGTCGTACTCGGCCGAGTGTTCGACGAAGTCGGAATACTCCTCGAAGGCCGCCTGGGGAACACTCGGAGCGGCAGCAAATGCACCGGTTCCGGCCGCGACAATGCGGGAGTCCTGGCTTAGCATCTCCAGGGCCGTCAGATGATCGCTGTACTGCACTTCGAAATCAACCGCGGACCCCGCAGGGGCGGCACCGACGTCGAGGCCGAAATCGAGGAGCAACCAGAGGGGGACCAGTGAGCCGGACACCGATTGGGGCGCTGCGAGACTGATTGTCTCTCCTTCGAGTTGCCCGAGTTCTGTGACGTCTGTCTCCGGCGTTGTGGTGATCGTACTAAAGTAGTACGCGGAGCCAAAGGCCACGCGGACGCCAATGACGTCGACCAGATCGGGGTACATCGAGGGGGTGAACATGTCAGTTTCGAGGATGTCGAGATCGCCATCGGCGAGCAGCGCCTCACCCGCTGCTGGCGAAGCGAGTGAGACGGGTTCGATCTGGGTGTCCGTTTCGGCCTCGAGGTGTGACACCCACGACTCGTAGGCGGCGATCTCGTTGCCGTCTCTCTCGACGATACCCATTTGGACGGTGTCCTGGCGGCCAACGTCGTCTTCATCGTCGCTCTCGTCGTCAATGCCGTCTTCATCGTCTTCGGCGACCGTCTCGGCTTCATCCGCTGGCTCTGTGTCCACCTCGTCCGTCGACGCGTCGTCTTCGGCGTCGACCTCCTCGTCGTCATCGCCACCGGCGTCGGTATCGTCGTCAGTTGATCCATCGTCGTCGGTGTCCCCGCCCTCGTCGTCCAACTGAATAGCATCGTCGCTGGCCGAGTCCGTACAGCCAGCGAGCGTGAGAAGACCTCCAGCACCGAGAACCTGTAGCACCGTTCGACGATTAGCCCGATCACCGTCGGTACAGTTCATGCGTACACTCATACTGCCTCCGTTGTAATTGTTTTCGAACCTGACCTTCTCATCCAATTTACTGTCGTCTCTTCCCGGTGATTGCCCATACCGAGTCGGCGTTTACCGGTAAACCGTCACAGCAAACCCCATCACAACGCGACCGGAAACCACTCGAGGAACTCCAGTGCGGGGGCTGGATCGAACAGCGGCTCCCTGAGGACCAGCCAATCGAGGAGAACGAGGCCGGCTCCGTGAGCGACCACCGAGGGCAGGATCGAGTTCGAGTGGTAGTCGACGGCCCCGAACAGTACGTCGGTTGGACCCGAGAGCAGGAACTCGATCGGGGGTTTGGACAGGTGGTGGATCATGTACACGATCGGGCTGATGAAGACGGCCTTGAAGCCGATCTCCTTCACGCCGACACAGAGCAGCCCTCGGTAGTAGGTCTCGGCGGCCAGCGCGAGGATGAATAGCTGTATCGCGTGTGGGACGAAGCTCGCGGGGGCGAGGGTCGTCTGCCACATCGGGTAATAGGCCCGAATGGTCGGCAACGTCGAGCCGATCAGGTAAAACGGCAAGACGAACACGGAGAGCAAGACGGCGTTGCGCACGGCCACTCGGTTGATGTTCCAGCCGACGTGACGACCGTGGGTCAGCCCGAGAGCGAGGGGGCCGCCGATCAGCACTACCGCGTCGAACACCGTTCGCCGACCGAGTTCACTCGGCGACCACCACATCCAGACGACCGTGAGCACGGCCCCGGTGAGTAGGGACTTCTGGAACCAGGAGAGGCGGTCGAACTGCCCCAGTAGCCACCGTCGCGCGGTGACGCTCTCGGAGTCCGCCACGGTCGTTACTCGTCGTCAGTCGAGCCCGCAGCGCTCGATTCGTCGGCTGCCTCGTCCTCACCGGTTGTTTCGTCGGCGGTCGTCTCCCCTCCCTCGGCGTCGGTATCGGCGTCGTCCGCCTCCTGGTCCTCACTCGAGTCCTCGGCCTCGACTGGCACACTACCGCCGTCGGCAGCCGTCGCGACCGGCCCGGTGCCGATCACGTCGGTGACGTGGGTCTGGAACTCCTGGCGTCGCTCGAAGTACGTTTCCTCGACGTCCTCGAGAATTTCGCTGATCGTCATTGGCCCGTCGGGCGTCCGGATCGTCGCCTCGCCTTCCTTGCGATCGATTTCACTCCGCTGGATCGGCCAGTGGAGTCGGGACGTGACCCTGGCGAGTGGCGCACCCTCGACCGGGGTGGCCTCGCCGAGTTCGACGGCGGGTTCTGGCTCGTCTTCCTCGTCGCTCATGACCGGGGATTTGCAAGCACGTCGATTCAAGCTTTCGTTTCCTGGGCCACCGGTCGTGGCGCGTATTCCTCTCTGTTCAATGAAATGTGTCTGACGTATTGTTTTGGTGGAGGCGGTTCATTACCCACGCATGACAAGCCTGACGGAGGTCTACAACGGTGGAACGGGGGGGACGAACCTCCGGCGGCTGTACGCCGGGACGGTGCTGGTTGTAGTGGGGGCACTCCTCGCACTCATCGCGGTTCTGATCTCGACGACGTCGGTGTTTGCGGGGGCGTTCAGCGATCAGTACGCGCCGGTACTCTGGGCGGGAGTGCTTGCGGGGACGGGAGTACCGCTCGCCCTGCTGGGCGTCTTCACGGTCCTGCCCGCGAGCCGAAACGTGCAGGCCGCGGCCGTCATCGGGACGAGCATCTGTTTGCTCGGGGTGGTCCTGTTCTGGCAGGCGTATCCCGCCCACTGGCGCGGTCACGGCAACAACTACACGCTCCACGTCTCTGGTGTGTACCTGCTCGGCCTGTTTACCGCCATGTGGTGTCTGTTCACCGGGGTCGTCAACTTCAAAACGCGGAACGATCCCGGCGGCATGCTCGAGATGAACGTCACGCGGCGCAACCAGACGAAAGTCGTCGAGGTCGAGGGTGATCGGAAGGGCCTCGGTGGGGTCGGTTTCCTCGGATCGACGCCCGATGGCGACGTGGAGACCCAGACGAACGAGTCTGCAGACGACGACTTCGATGTCGAGACGGAGACGACGAACAATCAGACCACCCTCGGTCGTTCGGCCCCCGCGAGCGACGGTGGGGCCGTCTCGAACGATATTCAGTCGCCACTCGAGGACGGTTCGTCTGGTGACGGACGGGACGGCATGATCGTCGATGGCCCCGAGAACCCCGAAACCGCCGACCAGTACTGCGGCAACTGCCGACACTTCGAGTACGTCCGGAGCTCTGGCGGAATCACGCCCTACTGTGGCCGGTTCGACGAGCAGATGGACGACATGGACGCTTGCGAGGAGTGGACGCCGAACCGCTGATTTTCAATCCCGTTCACGGGCCGACCACGAACGGACACTTAGAAGTGTGCCACCCCCGAAGCCCCGAACATGTACGACCGAATCAAGGGCTTTCGGGACTTCTACCCCGGCGAGATGGCCGCGCGACGCGAGGCCATCGACACCCTCGAGGACACGGCCCGATCCTACGGCTTTCGCGAGATCGGGACGCCAGCGCTCGAGCGGGCCGAACTCTGGACCGACAAGAGCGGTGACGACATCGTCGAGGAACTCTATGCGTTCGAGGATCAGGGCGGTCGCCACGTCGCGCTCACCCCGGAACTGACGCCGACCGTCGCCCGGATGGTCGTCGCCAAACAGCAGGCGCTCTCGAAGCCGATCAAGTGGTTCTCGACGCGACCGTTCTGGCGCTACGAGCAGGTGCAACAGGGTCGTCAACGGGAGTTCTACCAGACCAACGTCGACATCTTCGGCTCGAGCGAACCCGAAGCCGATGCGGAGATCCTGGCGTGGGCGGCCGACGCCCTCACCGGCCTCGGTCTCTCCGGCGAGCACTTCGAATTTCGAATCTCCCACCGGGACATCCTCGGCGGCGTTCTCGAGGCCTACGCCGACGATGTCGACACCGAGGCGGCGATCCGCGCGGTCGACAAATCCGACAAGATCGAGACGGGCGAGTACCACGGCCTGCTCGTCGACGCGGGGCTCTCTCCCGGCGACGCCGAGGAGTTTGCCGACCTGATCGCGACCGGCGACCTCGAGGCGGTCGAGGCTACGGCCGATACCGAACGCGTGACCGAGGCGGTCGAGAACCTCGAGGCTGTCCTCGCCGCCGCCGAGGACTACGGTGCCCGCGAGTACTGTACGATCTCGCTCGAGACCGCTCGCGGCCTGGATTACTACACGGGTGTGGTCTTCGAGTGCTTCGACTCCGCGGGTGAGGTCTCTCGATCCATCTTCGGCGGCGGCCGATACGACGAGTTGCTCGAGTCCTTCGGCGGCCAGCCGACGCCCGCCGTCGGCGTCGCGCCCGGTCACGCGACCCTCTCACTGCTCTGCCAGCGTGCGGGCGTGTGGCCCGAGGAGTCCGTAGCCACGGATTACTACGTTCTCAGTGTCGGTGACACCCGTTCCGTCGCCGCCGAAATCGCCCGCGAGCTTCGGGACGACGGTCACGTCGTCGAAGCGGACGTTGCCGGCCGCTCCTTCGGTGCGCAACTGGGATACGCCGATTCGATCAACGCCGAGACCACCGTGATCGTCGGCGAGCGCGACCTCGAGAACGACGAGATCACGGTCAAGGACATGGCCTCGGGCGACGAGGTCCAGGTTCCAGTCGATGCCTTCCCGGGCGATCACGCGCGCCCGACGATCGTCGAGTTCCAGGACTGACCCGTTCGAGGCGAGAGGCACCTTCTTGGGCTCACCCGGCGAATGTGAGCCATGACAGGCGGGGAACGTCACCGGGCGGACGTCAGATACCGCCGGACCGCGAGGCCCGATCGATCTCCCGAGGACCCAAACCCCACGCTCGAGCGCATGCTGGCCGAGTGCAGGGCCGGCCGCGCTCTCGACATCGCGACAGGTTCCGGACGGGACGCTCGAGCCCTGGCAGCCGCGGGATGGACGGTCCACGCCATCGACATCTCCAGAGCAGTCCTCGAGCGGGCCCAGCGCCGTGGCCTCGATGATGGCCTGCGGATCGAGTGGATACTGGCCGACGTCGATCGGTACGGCTTTGCAAGCGGAACCTACGACCTCGTCACTATCTGCAACTTCGACGCCCGCCATCGAGTGCCGGCGATCATCGAGGCGCTCGTTCCTGGCGGCGTCCTGATCTACGATCACTACCTGCAACCAGCGGGGGATCCCGGCGGACAGCGTTCGCGCTATCGGTTCGAATCGAACGAATTGCTCCAACGATGTGCGAACCTGGAGGTCCGATACTACCTCGAGTTCCAACGGGAGCGAGACGGCGAACGACGGGTTCGGTTCGTGGGTCAGCGGCCAATCGAAGACGGTGACGATGGGGGGACTGCCTGTCTCGAGTATCCACTCACGCCCACGCTGGACTGACGGCAGGTCGAAGCCAGGGGGATTGGTTCTGTGACGCTGCGGAACCTGTCACGGTAAATCGCGTCGACGACGCTCGCTCGTCTCGGTCAGGCGAGCCCGATCTGTTCGGTGTAGGCCCCATACTCGGCCTCGAACACCTGCATGATCTCGCCCATCGTCGCGTACGCCTTGACGGCGTCGACGACGTACGGGATCGTATTCTCGTCGCGATCGATCGCCCCCCGAAGTGCCTCGAGTGCCGCCTCGACGGCCGCGTCATCGCGCTCGGCCTTCGTCCGCTCGAGGCGCTCGAGCTGGGTCTCCTGGGCGGCCTCGTCGACGTGGAGAATCTCCGGGCTGGTGTCCTCCTCGATCGTGAACTTGTTGACGCCGACGACGATCTCCTCCTCGCGCTCGACCCGTTCCTGGTACTCGTAGGAGGCCTCCTGGATCTCCCGGAGGAAGTAACCGTCGTCGATGCCCTGGAGGATGCCGTCACGGACCGACCCATCGCCCTTCTCGCGGATCGCCTCGATGTAGGCCATCGCCTGCGCCTCGACCTCGTTCGTGAGGCTTTCGACGGCGAAACTCCCGCCAAGGGGGTCGACGATGTCTGCTGCACCCGACTCTTCGGCGATGATCTGCTGGGTCCGGAGCGCGACGCGAACGGCCTTCTCGCTCGGGAGCGCCAGTGCCTCGTCGAAGCTGTTCGTGTGGAGGCTCTGGGTGCCACCGAGAACCCCCGCCAGTGCCTGCATCGTCACGCGAGCGACGTTGTTGATGGGCTGTTGGGCCGTCAGCGACTGGCCGGCGGTTTGGGTGTGGAACTTGAGGCGCTTCGATTCGGCGCGTTCGGCGTCGTACCACTCGTCCATCACGCGAGCGTAGATGCGTCGGGCGGCCCGGAACTTGGCGATCTCCTCGAAAAAGGAGTTGTGGCAGTTGAAGAAAAACGAGAGTCGAGGCGCGAACTCGTCGACCTCGAGCCCGCGATCCATCGCATCTTCGACGTAGCCGAAGCCGTCGGCGAGGGTGAAGGCGAGCTCCTGAACCGCGGTCGAGCCGGCCTCGCGGATGTGATAGCCCGACACTGAGATGGGGTGGAACTTCGGCGTCTCTTCGGTGCTGAACTCGACGACGTCGGTGACGAGTTTGAGGGCGGGCTCCGGGGGCACGACCCACTCCTTCTGGGCGATGAACTCCTTGAACATGTCGTTCTGCAGGGTACCCCGGATCTCCTCGCGGGGGACGCCTTGCTGGTCGGCAAGGGCGACGTACATCGCGTAGATGACCGGTGCGGAGGGGTTGATCGTGAAACTCGTGGAGACGTCGTCGACGTCGATGCCGTCGAACAGGATCTCCATGTCCCGGAGGGTGTCGACGGCGACGCCTTCCCTGCCCACTTCGCCGTCGCTCATCGGGTCGTCGGAGTCGAGTCCCATCAGCGTCGGCATGTCGAACGCCGTCGAGAGCCCGGTCTGGCCCTGCTCGATCAGGTAGTGAAATCGCTCGTTGGTCTCCTCTGCGGTGCCGAAGCCGGCGAACTGGCGCATCGTCCACGTGCGACCCCGGTACATCGTCGGGTAGGGTCCGCGGGTGTAGGGTTCCTCGCCGGGAAACCCGAGGTCCTCGAGATACTCGAGATCAGCGATGTCGTCGGGTGTGTAGAGTCGATCGACCTCGAGATTCGATATCGTGGCGAACCGATCCTTTCGCTCGCCAAACCGATCCAGCACTGGCTCGAGCGTCTCCGATTCCCAGTCGGATTCGGCCTCGCGGATCGCCTCGAGATCCTCATCGTCGTACATGTACGTAATTTTTGCCGGACAGTCCATTAAGGATTCCGGAGCGTGGTGCCGTCGAACGGGCGTTTCTGGATTCCTGTGATCGCCGCTGGTGTGGGGGACTTCCTGGAATCGCCGCTACCGGTCGGCCCACGCGAGCATGCGCTCGTACACGGGATCCGACTCGAGCGCCTCGCGGTCGCCGACCAGCACGAGCGCCCGCTTCGGGCGGGTCAGTGCCACGTTGATTCGGCGATAGTCCTCGAAGATGGGGCCCTCGAGGCTGCCCGTCGCGGTGAACGAAATGACGATGATCTCCTTGCTCGAGCCCTGAAATCGGTCGACGGTGTCCACCGCGACCCCGTCGGGAACGGCGTTCGAGATGGCCGACACCTGGGCGCGGAAGGGCGCGATGACGCCGATATCCTCGCGGGCGACCCCTGCACGCTCGTAGGTGTCGATCAGGTCACGAATCCGATCGGCTTCTCGGGCGTCGGTGTAGCGCTCGTCGTCGCCATCGACGTGGACGAACGAGACTGGATCCCTGCGCGCTGCGGGGAGGACCCCACGCGAGACGCCAGGGAGGTCATCGAGCGTCCGTCCGGCGACCTCACCAGTCGCGGGACGGAGCGCCCCGTCGTAGAACTCCCGTGAGGCGAAGGCCTGAATGCGCTGGTTCATGCGGTACTGCCGGTCGAGCATCACGCCCGCTTCGGGGTATCGATCCACGAGCCGTTCGAACAGCGACGTCGAGAGGTCGTTTTCCGCACGCACTACGGGTGGGAGTTGCTCGTGGTCACCCACGAGGACGAACCGTTCGGCGAGTTCGATGGCCGCGTACGTCCCCGGTTCGGTCAACTGGGCAGCCTCGTCGACCAGCGCGACGTCGAAGGCCTGTTCGGCCATTACCCGCGATCCACAGGTCGCCGTCGTCGCCGCCACGACGCGCGCGGACTCCAGCGCGTCGACCACCGTCTCGGGGTCGCCCGAACGCTCGAGGCGGAGGGACTGCATGTCCGGACGAACGCCGCTCTCGCTCCCGACTCGCACGACGACCTCGGGATCGATCCCCTCCTCGAGCAGGGCCTCGAGGGCGTTGTCGACGGCCCGGTTGGTGAACGCCGAGAGCAGGACACGCTCGCCACGGTCGACCATTTCGCAGATGGCTCTGGCGATGGTGTAGGTCTTCCCCGTGCCCGGTGGCCCGTGGATCAGCGCACAGTCTCGAGCCCCGACGGCCTTGCGAACGGCCTCGTCCTGGGCGTCGTTGTTGTCGATGAACGTCGCCCCCAGGGGCTCGAACTCGGGTTCGGTGCGTCCGAACAGGATATCCTTCCGACGCGGTTCACCCTTGAGCATCGCGTCGTGGAGCGCCGTCAGCAGACGATCTGTCGTCAGTTCGGAGGGGTAGACGTCAAGCCTCGTGACCTCGACCGGTTCGTCGGCGGTCAGGACGATCTCGGCGTCCAGGCGTTCGATCCTGGCCAGTTCGGCCTCGCCCCTGACGGGGTGGCCGTCGCTCGCGAGCACGAGGTCTCCCTCCCGAATTTTCGAGGTGGCCGCGCCGCGTTGGCGTGCCCGTAACTCCCAGCGACCGCCCTCGAGTTCGCGCTTCTCGATGAACTCGAGATCTACGATGGCTCGATCGTCGTCGGCGCGCTCCGTGGCCGTCTGCTCCCAGAGCTTGGCGTATTCGCGGTGGACCTCGCGGCGCTCCTCCTCGATGGCCCGATAAAAACGGTCGAAGTGCTCGCGCTCTTCGGCGGGAAGGGGCTGGGCCAACTTGCCCGCTTTGGAATCCTGATCGAGTCGCCCGGAGACGACCATGCAGGTATCCCGCTCGAAGCAATACTCACACTTCGCATCGGCCTCGTAGCCAGTGGGAATTCCCCCAGAGCCCTCCATTGCTGCGATCTCGTTTCGGAGTCTGACGACGTACTTCAACAGGCCATCGCCCATCGAAAAGTCCTTCGCTGGGGTCAGGTCGCCGGTCTCCTCGTTGCGATCCAGGGCGGAGTTTTTCGTGTACAGCAGGGTGCCCGTATCGATATCGCCCCCGTTCTCCTCGAGCAATAGGGCGTAGCAGGCGGCCTGGACCTTGTCCTTGAACCGGGGGTCCTTCCGGAGGTTCTTTCCCGTCTTGAGCTCGACCGGTGCACCGCGGCGAACGGCGTCGGCACGGCCCCGAATGCCGAAGGTTTCGCTGATCAGCAACTGCTCGGAGCGCCACTCGTCGTCCTCGGTCAGGCGGCCCTGCTCAAGCCAGCCCTCGATTGCGGCGGCGTTCTTGCGGACGTCTTCGGCCACGCTCTCGGGTGACTCTCCGAGCAGCCCGAGCTCGAGCCCTCGTTCTTCGATCCGTGCGTCGATCGCCGCCTCGAGCTCCCGACCACGCAACAAATCGCCGAAGACCTCGTGAACGATGGTCCCCTTGACAACGGGGTAGTTCAGCGGGACCCCCGAGAGCTTGTTGAGGTAGTAGAGTCGGGGGCACTCGACCCAGTTTCTGATCGCGGTAACGTTGACGAGGAAGGCGGGTTCGACGACGACGTAGGAGTCGCCGGTGGTCGACAGCTGTGGGCGTCCTTTGTACTCGTCGTACTCGACGTTGGTCACCAGCAGTTCCATGCCCGGCTCGATCAGGGCCGCCGATTCGGTCCACTTGCCCCAGCAGGTACAGGTGACGGTGGGGCGTTCGGCGGGTGGGGTGTCCCTCTCACCCACCGCGGTTGCCAGCGCTTCGGGGGCGGTAGCCGGACCGTCCTCGCCGACCTCGGTGGATTCGGTCGCTGCTCTCGGGGCGTGTTCCACCGACTCGAGGCGCAAGGGCACCTCCGCGAGGTCACTGGATCCGTAACTCGTCGAGACCGTTCTGGTCGTGACCTCGTCGGCGACGGTTCCGCGTACGTTCACGACCGTCGTGAGGAACTCGGCGGGCAAAAACGTGCCCGTTGTCGCCGGTCGTCGACTGTATCAGAGTGGTCGGACGGGTTTGGTGGGCGACGGGGCGCTATTTGCTCTCCTGGGGGAATCACACGCCGGCCGTCGAGTCGGTTTCAGTCCCGCAATCGGTCGTTTCGGCGGTAGTCGGCGACAGAACGGTGTAACGGTGGGCGTCCCTTTTGGAGAGATGACGCGAGGGTCCGCACGTGTTCGGGGGATTTCGTCGCTGGCGACGGACAGTGACAAGACGTCGATGGTTCCAGACCCTCGGTGAGCGATCGGTACAGGCCTCGGGGACCGACGGGGATCACTCGACACCGGATCACGGACCACCGGATCGATCTCCCAGCCTCGACGATGCCGATCGTCACGGCAATACACCGGTGATCGCCGTGGTGATCGCCGCCCTCGGCGTCTGGACAGTCATTTCACCGCTCGTCCTCGAGGCTGCCCCCTGGAACGGTGCCCTCAACAACGTCCTCGTCGGGCTGGTTATCGCGGCCGGTGGGGGGTACGACGCGTACCGTCTTCACAATGACGTCCCCTCGAGTCCCGCTGCCGGCTCGCTGGTCGCCATACTGGGATGCTGGTTACTGGTCAGTCCCTCCATATTCTCGATGACCGGCACGATCTGGTGGAGCACGCTGTCCACTGGCGCGACGGTGACCCTCCTTGCCGGCTACGCGACCTATCGAGCACGCGGAGTACGCAGGGTTGTCACCGATCGGGACCGTTCGCACTGAGCGGGGTCCTCGCTGGAGTGTCTCGTCTTTCGTTAATAAACCGGACAGTCCCGACGGTTCGACCTCGAGACGGCCACTGACGACATTCCGCCGATAGACCGACTCCTATCCACCATCGATCAAACGGCGTCGGCGACAGCCGGCCTCGAGGTAGCCGAGTGCGGTCCAGGCGAAGGCGACCATGACGATCGCGAAGGCGATCATGGCGAGGCGTGACCCACCACCGACCAGGGCAATCAGGAGTTGGGACGCGGCGAGACCGAGCGGAGCAACCACGACCAACGTCGTTTCGACCGGCGCCTGCCACAGGATGCGTCTCACCCGCTCGATAACGGATCGCTGTCGGCTGTCGGTGAGTGTACCCATTCGGTAATCGAGACTTACCGCTACAGGGCGCGAGTGGGTTGAAATCTTTGTGGTCGACGCGGTCGTACAGGAGATCGCCGTCGACACCCAACCAACGATCGGATTGGGGCGCTCCCAAAGCGGCGCTCGAGGCCACCTGTCCCCACTCGAGCGCCAGCGTGAAACCGCAAAGCAGGAAACCCCCCGGCCCGACGTTGAACTATGAGCAACTATCTCGTCGCGATGGAAGCCGCGTGGCTCGTCCGTGACGTCGACAAAATCGACGACGCCATCGGTGTCGCCGTGAGCGAAGCCGGAAAACGACTCAACAGCGCGAACATGGAGTACGTCGAGGTCGAGGTCGGTGCGACGGGGTGTCCCGCCTGCGGAGAACCCTTCGATTCGGCGTTCATTGCGGCCGAAACAGCCCTCGTGGGGCTTGCACTGGAGATGGACGTGTTCAATGCTGACAGCGAGGAACACGCCTCCCGCATCGCCAAGAGCGAGGTCGGCGGAGCCCTGCGCGACGTCCCCCTGTCGGTCGTGGAAATCTTCGAACTCGAGGACGACGAGTAGGACACCCACCCCAACACCTTTCTATTACCTGTGGTTATTTGCAGGTATGGAACTCCCCACGCCGACGGACCTCAAACAGCGCCGCCACGACCTCGAGTTGACCCAGAGCGAACTGGCCGACCGGGCCGACGTGTCACAGCCCCTGATCGCCCGCATTGAGGGCGGGGACGTCGATCCCCGGCTGTCCACGTTGCGCCGCATCGTCAACGCGCTGGAGGAGGCAGAGAGCGACGTCATCAGAGCAGCGGACCTCATGCACGAACACGTCGTCAGCGTTGCACCGGACGACTCCGTGCGTGAGGCCGCCCACCTGATGGAACAGGAGGCCTACTCGCAACTGGCAGTGATCCAGAACGGGATTCCCGTGGGCTCGATCAGCCAGAGCGAACTGGTCCATCTCGACGAGGACGCCCGGAACGAACCCGTCGCCGAACACATGGCCGAGAGCTTCCCGACGGTGTCGAAAGACGCGACCCTCGACGAGATCAGCAACCTCCTGGATCACTACAAGGCAGTGATGATCACGGAAGCCGGGCAGACGGTCGGAATCATCACCGAGGCGGACCTGGCGGCACGGCTGTCCTGACCGACGTGGCGCTTCGAGGGGGATCGTTGCTCGGACTCGGCGTGGTGGTCAGTTCCAGGTTCAGCCTTCGCACGATCCGTCACGACCCAGGGACCGAAGCCACCCGGAACACCTTTTGTCCTGACGGCAGTCACCTCGAGTATGATCGACGAGACGGCCGAGGAGATCAGGGAGATGCAGACACACAGTTCCTCGGTGGTGGCGGTGAAGGCCACGCGAGCACTCACCGAACTGACGGAGCGGGAGTTCGCGACGGTCGAGGAGTACACGCGTGCCCTCGAGCGCAACGCGGCGGTGTTGCGTCGAGCAAACCCATCCCACGCGTCCCTCCAGAACGCCGTCCGGGAGGTCGTCCACCAGGTCGAGGCCGACGACCCCGAGACGGTCGAGGCGGCGAAGACGCTGACCGAGACCGCCATCCAGGACGTCGTCGCCCGTGTGGAGGCTGGCAAAACGAGAGCCGCCGAGAACGCCCTCGAGTACCTCTCCGACGGCGAGACTATTCTGACACACGACTATTCCTCGACGGTGATCGAGGCACTCGAGCAAGCGACCGCACGAGGGATGACCTTCGACGTCTACGCCACTGAGGCTCGACCACGTTACATCGGCCGGAAGACCGCCCGTCGACTCGCGACCCTCGACGGCGTCGAGGTCACCCTCATCACCGATAGCGCACACGGTCACTTTCTCGAGGGCTGTACTCGCGTCCTACTTGGGATGGACTGTATCGTCGACGGGTTCCTCTACAACCGGGTCGGCACCTTCCCAATCGCCTCGACGGCGGCCCAGCTCGACGTCCCGGTCACGGTGCTCGGCTCGGCGGCCAAGATCGTCACCGAGGGGTTCGCCTTCGAGAACGAGTATCGGACGCCCGTGGAGGTGATGGCGGAACCGGCCGAAGGGTTCGCCATCGAAAACCCGGCCTACGATGCAACGCCGGTGTCGCTGCTCGAGAGTGCGATCACTGACGAGGGGCGACGGACGTTTTAACCGGCGGTCCTCGGCCATTTCCATCGGGTGCCGTCAGTCGTGTTGCGGCGGCGGCCGACCTGGGGTCCGAACGTCGGCCCCGCCACACTTCTTTGTGGTCCGTCCGTCCACGTCCTGAGCGTTCACCCCCTCGGGAGCGATAGAGAGATTCAAGGGGCCAGCGCGTGCCTTGACGAACGAAATGCGTGACGATCACCTGCTCACGAGCAAACACCTCACACGGGCGGACATCGAGGGCATCCTCGATCGGGCGGCCGAGATCGACGCCGATCCCGGGGCGCTCGCCGGCAAGCACGACGGGAGCCTCCTGGGACTCCTTTTTTTCGAGCCCAGCACCCGGACGAAGATGAGCTTCGAGACCGCGATGAAACGACTCGGCGGTGACGTCGTCGACATGGGATCGGTCGAATCCTCGAGCGTCAAGAAGGGGGAGACCCTCGCGGACACCGTCAGGGTCATCGAGGGGTACGCCGACGCTCTCGTCGTTCGTCACCCGCGTCAGGGGGCCGCGAAGATGGCCAGTGAGTTCGTCGACGTGCCGTTGATCAACGCCGGTGATGGCGCCGGTCACCATCCAACCCAGACGTTGCTCGACCTCTACACCATGCGGGAGGCCGCTGGGCTGGACGACCTCTCGGTCGGCATCATGGGCGACCTGAAGTACGGGCGGACGGTCCACTCGCTGGCGTACGCCCTCTCGAACTTCGATGTCCAGCAACACTTCATCAGCCCGGAGAGCCTGCAACTCCCCCGCGAGGTGGTGTACGACCTTCACCAGCAGGGGGCATCCGTCCGCGAACACGAGCATCTCGACGCCGTCCTCGAGACGCTCGATGTCCTCTACGTGACTCGCATCCAGCGCGAACGGTTCCCGGACGAAAACGAGTATCAGAAAATTGCGGGCGAGTACCAGATCGACATGGCGACGCTGGAGGATGCCACACCCGAGTTGACGATCATGCATCCGCTGCCGCGGGTGGACGAGATCGACCCGGCGATCGACGACACCGATCACGCGGCCTACTTCGAGCAGGCACACAACGGCGTGCCCGTGCGGATGGCCCTCCTCGATCAATTTCTGGGGGGGTCAGCATGAGCAGCGACGATCACGAACTCCGTGTCAGCAAGATTCGAAACGGGACGGTCATCGATCACGTCCGTGGCGGCCAGGCGCTGAACGTGTTGGCCATCCTCGGGATCGATGGCACCCAGAACGAGCAGGTCTCCATCGGGATGAACGTCCCTTCCGACCGCCTCGCCCGCAAGGATATCGTGAAGGTCGAAGATCGGGAGTTGAGCCAGGAGGAAGTCGACGTCATCTCACTGATCGCACCCGACGCCACGATCAACATCGTGCGTGACTACGACGTGACCAGCAAACACCGCGTCGAGCGCCCGTGTCAGGTCGAGGGCGTGTTGACCTGCCCGAACACCACCTGTATCACGACCGAGGACGAACCTGTGACCTCCCGCTTCGAGGTCCTCGACGACGGTGTCCGGTGTACGTACTGTGGCACCATTGTCCGCGATGGCATCGCCGACCTGATCGGCTCACGGTAGTTCGCTCGCGGTCCATCTTCACGATGAAGGCCACCCCACGGATGATCAGCAGTTCGAGAACGTCCAGAATCGCTAAGTGGGTACCGTGCCAACGTGGATGTGGACATGTCGCGAATGCTTAAAGTGCTGCTCGTGCTCGTGGTGGTCGTCGTGCTCTGGAAGGTCGTGTTCAGCACCTCCGAAGTCGACGTCGAGTACGATCCAATCGAGTGATCGTCGCTGGCTAACGGGGGAGTCCCTGGCCCCAGCGCTCGCCGCCGGCAGACGGATCGAGCTGCCCGCCGTCAGGGCTCCACCCGAACGGACACGACCGCCACACCAGAACCGCTTACCGTCTCGAGGCCCTACATCCCGGTATGTATGGCGTCGTGACGCGAAATCCCGACGAAGTCGCGTGGGACGACTTCGACCGGGCATTCTACGAGGTCAAGGACGTGACCGGTCGGTCAGCCGAACCACTCCCGGATGCGGTGAACATGGTCTCCTGTTTCGGGGACAACGCGGCGGCCGACGCAGAACCGTCGCTGGTGCCCGTCGACGACCAGGGTCGGCCAGCCACCCGCGAGCGAACGTACTTCGACTGGGCGTACATCTGCCCCACTCGCGAGGAGTATCGTGAGGGGCTGCTCGAGATCATCGACGACTGTGTGGCGGTCAACGAGGACGTTCGACTCGACGACGTCGGCTTTCCTCGCCCGGAGTACTGTCGATGTGACGTCTGTGAGGCGGCCTTCGCCGAGAGCGAGTACGACGACCGCTTCGCCTGGCGGGCGGCCGTAATAACTGACTTCGTTGCCGACGCAACTGCACACATCCCCGGCAAGACCTATCTGACCTGTTACCCCGACCCCTATCCAGGCCACCTCTACGAACGCGCCGGCCTCGATCTCGAGGCCCTCGAAGCCCACGTCGACGAGTTCGTCGTTCCGCTGTACGACATGGCCTACGAAACGACCTACTGGCTGGAGGTAATCGCGAAGGGGTTCCAGAGCCAGCTCGACATCCCGTTTAGCATCGAGCTCTACGCGATCGACATCGAACTCGAGAACCTCCGGAAGGCCACGGAGGTTGCCAGCGCCTACGCGAACGACGTCTACTTCGGCTACGAGGCGAGCAACGCACGGGCGACGCTCAGGCGCATGAAAGCCGATGCCCGCGAGGGAGTGTCCCACGGCGACCCCTCGCGGTGAGGACGCGGCCGGCCACCGGTGGGGACCGCGACAGCGTTCCCCCTCAGCTATCGTAGCCACTGCAAGTCATTGCACACCTGATCGCCAGACGTATCGGCGATCAGTGTGTGAATCGTTACAGTTGTTACTATACTCTGTCCCCACCTCCGACGACGCTTCCTCGGCGCGAATTCGCCCTAGCTGTCTAGACAGCTCCCCACTCGAGCGGGCACAGCCGAGGGTGACCTCGAGCGGACGGGAAAACCCTGACGAAGTCGCCACGTTCAAGCCACCTCCGTTCGACGGCCACAGTATGACACGCACGGTCTGGGTCAAAGCCGACGACACTGTCGGTGACTGGGACGCCCGTCGCGAGCGCATCACGACTGCCCTCGAGGCCGGGGCCGACTGGGTACTGGTCGACGAGGCTGACGTCGCTCGAGTTCGCGAGCTCGGGGAGATATCGGTCGCCGCGTTCCGAACCGACGGCGACGTGAGTTTGATCGACGATGCCGAACCCGAAGCATCGAGCGCCAAACCCGATGCGTACGTGATCGGCAAAGACGGCGAGGGTGACGGGACGATCGAACTGCCGACCGATTTCTCGGGGTCCGCCGACCTCTCGACACTGCGTCGCGAGAGTCAGGTCGAAAGCGGGGCGTACGTTCGCATTTTGGGCAAGGACTACGAGGAATTCGCGGAGGCTGCCGCCGAAGCCACAGCGCACACCATCGTCATCGGCGAGGACTGGACGATCATCCCCCTCGAGAACCTCATCGCCCGAATCGGCGAGGAGACGAACCTCATCGCTGGCGTCACGACGGCTGCGGAGGCACAAACGGCCTTCGAAACGCTCGAGATCGGAGCCGATGGGGTCTTGCTCGACAGCGGCGATCCCGACGAGATCCGGCGCACGGTCGAGGTTCGGGAGGCGGCCGAACGGGAAACGCTCGACCTCGAATGGGGAACCGTCGTCGAGGTCGAACCCGTTGGCTCGGCCGATCGGGTCTGTGTCGACACTGGCAACCTGTTCGAACACGACGAGGGGATGCTCATCGGCTCGATGTCCCGTGGGCTGGTCTTCGTCCACGCCGAAACCGCGGACTCGCCGTACGTCGCCTCCCGGCCGTTCCGGGTCAACGCTGGTGCGGTCCACGCTTACGTGCGCACGCCCGAGGGCGGCACGAAGTACCTCTCGGAACTCAAAAGCGGCGACGAGGTACAGGTCGTCGACACCGAGGGGCACACCCGTGAGGCAATCGTGGGCCGGGTCAAAATCGAGAAGCGACCGATGTTCCGCGTCGCCCTCGAGACCGCAGCCGGGGACCGCATCGAAACGCTGTTGCAGAACGCCGAGACGATCAAGGTCGCCACGAAAGACGGCCGTCGGGCGGTCACGGACCTCTCGCCAGGTGACGAACTCGCGCTCTACTACGAGGATACCGCCCGCCACTTCGGCGAGGCGGTCGACGAGAGCATCATCGAGAAGTGACCGAGCCGACGGCGATGGGGTGGGCGAGTCGAGGGGCACCCCTCGATCGGTACCAGACACGTCGTCTACAATCAAAACGCGTCACTCACATCCACTCGCGAGGGCTACAGCCACGCGTACGCCCTCGCTCAGGCGTGCTCTTCGCTCTCGGCCGGTGGCTCGAGACGCGCCGTACACCAGTGGCAGAACTCGAGGTCGGTGTCGAGTTCGCGGTTACAGTGTGGGCACGTCGGTCCCTCAACGTCGTTCGAGCCGATTGTCCCGAGGCCCCGGAAGAGCGCGTCCGTCGCCGCAAAAAGCACGAGGAAGCCGAACATGAATCGATCCAGCTGGCTCGTTTCCTGGGTCAGCGCCGTCCAGATGCCGTCGATGGAGGTCATCGCACTCAACTGATCCGTCGAGAACGCGAGCGCGATAGCCATGACGAACAGTCCCGAAAAGAACATCGCCCGAACCCAGTCGCGGATAACTGCGTGGCCGATGCCAGGGAATAGAAGCGACAGCGAGGCGGCGATGAGTGCACGAGCCAGCGTCATGCTGTGGCCATCACTTGGTGACCGGGTCCCTTAACGTTGCGATTTCTGCGTGAACTGTTCAACCGACTGGCTATTTCTCGAGCGAGGCTCGCTGTAATCACGTCCCGGCGCTCGCCACTACCGTATCGGGGGGCGCCGCTCCGTCGTGACACCGTTTCCAGTCAGGGATGGGGGTCGTTTATATCGGGTGACGTGTCGACCGTAGGCGGGTCATTTCCGGCCCCCAGGCGGCCTTGCCGGAGGTGCCAGTGGTGGACGAGCGCCGAGACCCCGAACATCACGAGCACGATCGTGGCCACGACCGACCCGGAGAGTCCATCGAACGGATAGCGCGCCGTCCAGGCAAGCCCGAGCAGGACCGCGCCCACGCCGACCAGTCCGAGATAGAACTGACTCCACGGGATGTCGTGGGCGGGGACGTACTCGAGATACATCTGGACCTCGCGTGCTCCCTCGGTGAGTGTAACGGTGCCACGCGATCGGTCGTAGTCGATGACGCCAGCCTCGTCGAGTTTGGGCAGGTGAGACTGTCGAAGTGCGGTGTAGACTCGCTTTCGTTGCTTCCAGGAGAGTCCCTCGACTGGTTGCTCGTACTCCCACTCCGAGAGCACGTCGACCAGGGTGCGAAGCTGGACTGCGCCCTCGTCGTGGCCCTTCAGATAGTGGAGCACCCAGCGACGTCGCTGGTTGCTCAACACGGTGAAGACTTCGTCCCTGCTCGGCCCGCTGTCGGTTCGGTCGGTACCCCCGGTGTCGTCGATAGTCTCGGTGATGGCGTTCACGTCACGTCCCCCTGCCCACACGGGCATCGGTTCGAGGGGACATGACAGTGTCCATTAAGTAATCGTCGCGTGTCACCGCACAACTGCTGGCTGTGCCAGCGCAGGCGATCCATACCGCCCGACGGTCGAAACGGGTGGTTGCCAACTCGGTGACTTGGACGAGTTTCGATACCGACGGTCGCGGAACACGCAGTGGTCCGTGGAGCCATTGAAGCACTCGAGCGGTATTGGCTTCTCTCGAGTGGCTCACACGGTCTGTGAGACCACTGGATTGCCAACCGCCGACGCGGAGCGGGTGGTCGGCTTCACCCGAGGATACCAGTCTCGATCGGATCGGCCACGGGCCAGTACCCACGACGATAGTAGCCACTGAACGTCATTGCACACTCCCTCACGACACCATGGCTCAGAACCGGTCACAAACCGGCTCTGAGCCGACTCGCTGTGAGGGTTGTAAATCGTTCCAATTGGTACTGTAGTTTGACAACTATCGCTATCGGTGACTGGCCAGCGTGTGGCCGTAACCGGTGCCTGTGAAAACTGGAGCCGACGGCGGCGACGTATATGCACGGACTGGAATCACTCCTTGCTGTGCATACACAAACCCCAGGAAATTGAGGGCGCACTCGAGCGAATCCACGAGCGGTCCCTGGTGGACCACGCGTGGTCGCCGACCAACCATGCAACGAAGACAGTTCCTCCTCGGCGTCGGGGCGGCCGGAGTCGGTGGGACCACCCTCATCGGCACCGGTGCGTTCTCCGGAGTGGTATCGCAGCGAAAGACGAAAATCAGCGTGGCTCACGACGAGGACGCTTACCTTGGCCTGCTCCGCAGCGAGGGGCCGAACCGGAGCTACGTCGATTACGACAAGAAGGGCCACCTCCGGATCCGGATGGACAAAAAGAACCCCACGGAGGGAGGTGGGCAGGGTGTCAACTCCGACTCGGTATCGTGGTTCGACAACCTCTTTCACATCTGTAACCAGGGCAAAGAGCCGGCCACGGTATACGTCCTCAAGTCGGGTGACGAGCCAGACCGGGTGACGTTCTATCACGGCGACTTCGACGGCGGCTACGAGATCCTCGGTGGGCAGCAACTCGACGTAAGCGAGTGCCTCGAGGTCGGCCTCTTCACCTACACGAAGAGCATTACCGCCCACACCCAGTTGCTCCGTGAGGTGCTCATCGTCGCCATCGCCGAGAGCGCCCACACCAAGGACATGAAACCGGAGCACATCCTCGAGACCGTCGACATGACGGATAAAGACGACCGCGAGTGGGTCCACAACACGGATGATTGATCCCGATTCGATCACGCGCCGGCAGATACTCGCGGGTTTGGGCGGCGTCGGGATCGGGGCTGCCGTCCTCGGGAGTGCCACCTATTGGCCCCGTACCGACGAACCGGCCGTCAGGACCGACGACGACGAGACGACCGTCCACGACGCCCAGCGTGGGGACGGCCCACCGGAGCCACCCGAACCCGAGGACAAATCCCACGAGATCAGCCTCGAGATGCCGAAAAAAGACGGCGAGCGGTTCAATTCGAATTCGGTCTCGTTCGACCACGACGCGTTCCAGGTCTGCAATCGTGGCACGCGCGAAGCCGACGTCTGGATCGACGCCGATGCCATCGAGAACGACCGCGGCGAACCAGCTATTCGGTTCTATCGGGATGGTGATCTGAGTGCCTACGTCGACGATCCGAAGCGGGCAGTCACCCTCGAACCGGACACCTGTTTACGGATTGGGCTGCTGACCAGGACATTCGGGGTCGCGGCGGAGACCAGACTCCTCGAGACCGTCTCCGTCAGAACGGATCGTACCCCTTGAAGGGTTCGCTCGACCTCGACCGCGCTGACCCACGACCCGTCGCCGCGTCGTTTCACGCCTGCTGAGGCCCGCTTGTTCGTTTTCGACTCCCGGCCGCCGAGCCATTCATTGACGTTGGGAATCCAGGTATTCCAATTCGACCACGACTGACACCCACGCTGAACCATCCTCGCTCGAAGACCATCGTTACTGCCTGACAGTCACTCATTACTAAGGTCGACAGGTGAACCCTGTCGGGGTGTGACCTCGGCTGAAGCCACCGCGACGACGGGACTCCCGCAGACTCGTGTTCGGGCTGGAGTGGCGGGTGCGGAACTGCTGACGGCTATCCCCGCAGCGGGTAGCGACCGAGAGGGAGCGAACAGCGTTCATGGGGTCGGCCCCGCTCGAGGTGACCGTCGACGATGACGACTCGCGGCGAGAGTCCCCTGGCGACAGTCGCGACCGTGGTTCTGGTGGTCGTCGTCGGGTTGCTGGTCGTGGGGGCAATCCTTGGCCAGCCCGTCCTCCTCTCGTATGTCGAAACGGGGAGCATGGAGCCGGCGATCGACGCCGGCGACGGGTTCGTTGCGGTGCCGACCGCCATCACCGGCTCGCCCGACGCAGGTGACGTCGTCGTCTACGACGCTCGAGAGACCGACGGTGGCGGACTCACGACCCATCGTGTCGTCGAGGCGACCGAACACGGCTACGTCACTCGCGGGGACGCGAACGTCGTCACCGATCAGGACGGTGGGGAGCCACACGTCACCGACGGCCAGGTGGTCGCGACGGCCTGGCAGGTCAACGGCAACGTGGTCACGATCCCCCATCTCGGGACGGCCGTGATGGGGATGCACGACGGCCTCGATCGGCTGCAACTGTCTCTCGGGAGCGCACTCGGCATCGGATCGTTTCTCGGCGGCTCGAGTCTGTCACTCCTCCTGTTGCTGTTCGGCCTCGGGGTGCTCGGATTCACGATGATCGCCGATCGCGGCGGCGACCGCAAGCGGCGTCGCTCCCGATCTCGCTCGCGGCGGGAGGCATTCGACGCCCGGACGGTCGTACTGGCCATGGCACTGGTGATCTGTCTGGTTACCGCCGGCACCATGATCGCCATGTCCGGTTCCACCGAAATCGGCGTCGTCAGCAGTGAACACGATTCGGGGGCCGCCCACGTCATCCCGGCTGGTGGGTCGGACAACCAGACGTTCGAACTGGCCCACGGCGGCCCGGTGCCGGTCGTGACGATAGCCGAGGCCTCGAGCAGCGGCGTCGACGTCGACGAACCGCCCCACCGGCTCGAGCGCGGCCAGGCCGTCAACGCGACGGTCGGCGTCCACGCGCCCGACGAGACGGGATACTACGTGCGGTCGTTCACGGAGTACCGGTACTTCGCCGTCCTGCCGACGCCGGTGCTTTCGACCCTGCACGCCATCCATCCCTGGGTGGCGATGGGGGCGGTGACGGCGGTGATTACGGGGCTGTTCACGCTGCCGTTCGCGTTCGTCCTCGGCAGCGGGACGATCCGGACGCGCGAACGACGGCGAACGGGACGACAGGGGGGCTGGCGACAACTGTTACGGTGATTTCGATGAGACAGACACACTCGAGCGTGCAGCTTCCGGCTGCGCGCACAGGCGACGGGGGGTATCGACGATGAATCGCGACCAGCTCGCACTCAGGACGCGAGCGACGCTCGACCAGTGGTTCGTCTTGGTGGTCGTCGTGTTGCTCGCGGTGGCCGCCTTCGGCGGGTGGATGGCCTATTCAGCGCACGCCGCGGAACCCGAACCCGGCCAGCAGACGGTCGAGGTCTGGTCGACCACGGCGGGCTACCAGCACAGCGCCGAGGTCCAGGTCGGTAACCCGGTCTTCGAGGCGGGTGAGACGCTCGAGGATCGGCCGATCTACTACACGAGACTGGCCCCGGAGCTCGAGGCGGCGTTCCACCACCGATACGACGGGGCCGAGGGTGACGTCGACGTGACGATCGACCTCGAGCAGGTCATCCGCTCGGTGGATGGCGACGGCGGGGAGTACTGGTCGACGAGCGAACCGCTGAACGCCACCCAGGCGTCGAGCGTCGAGCCCGGTGAGGGCCAGTCGACGGCAGTCACGCTCTCGGTGCCCGAGCTGGTGAACGAGACCGAGATGATCGACTCGAGTTTCGGCGATACGCCCGGCGACATGGAAACGGTCGTCGTCGCCTCGGTGACGATGGAGGGGACGATCGACGGCGAGGAGGTTCGCCACACCGAGGCCCACGAACTGGTCCTCGAGCCCGACGGCGACACCTATAGCGTGGATGCGCCCCGCAACGAGCGCCA
>LKND01000073.1 GCA_001564275.1 Natrialbaceae archaeon Tc-Br11_E2g14
ATCGCGGTGTCGAGAATCGAGTAGCCCGCACCGCCGTACTCCATGGGGATGTAGGAACCAGTCAGGCCCATCTCCGCCGCCTTGTCGACGACTTCGTGTGGGTACTCCTCTGCGACGTCGTACTCCGTCGCCACCGGCACGATTTCGTTTTCCGCGAACCGCCGCACCTCTTCGCGAATCTGTTTTTGTTCGTCCGAAAGTCCAAAGTCCATGCTTCTCCATTCCTGCCTGAACGATAAAGAACTTTGTAACCGGGAGTAAACTCGAGAAGAGTTGTGATCGACCGTGAGGGAAACGTTGAAACCGGTGGCAATCACATACTCCAGCATGGAACTCGACGATATCAACACCATCGCAGTTCTCGGTGCGGGGAACATGGGCCACGGCATCGCCGAAGTGGTCGCCCTCGCTGGCTACGACGTCCACCTCCGTGACATAAACGAGGAGTTCGTCCAGAACGGATACGACCAGATCGAGTGGTCACTCGGCAAACTCGCCGAGAAAGAACAGATAACCGACGAGGAAGCCGACGCCACCCTCGAGCGAATCACCCCCCTCGTCGACCTCGAGGAGGCCGTCGGGAGCGTCGACGTCGTCATCGAGGCCGTCCCCGAAAAGATGGAGATCAAACGGGAAGTCTACGAGGAGATAGACGAGTACGCCCCCGAGCACGCCATCTTCGCGACAAATACCTCGAGTCTGTCGATCACCGACCTCTCGGAGTTCACCGACCGTCGAGACCAATTTTGCGGGATGCACTTTTTCAACCCCCCGGTCCGGATGCCCCTCGTCGAGGTCATTGCGGGCGACCACACGGCCGAAGAGACCCTCGACGTCATCGAGGCGCTGGCCGAGGACGTCGATAAGTCACCCGTCCGCGTCCACAGGGACACCCCCGGGTTCATCGTGAACCGCATTCTCGTCCCTCTGATGAACGAGGCGTCCTGGCTGGTCAGCGAGGACGAATCGACCATCGCCGAAGTCGATTCCACCACCAAGTACGGCCTGGGCCAGCCGATGGGTGCGTTCGAACTCGGCGACCAGGTCGGCAACGACGTGAGCTACCACGTCCTGGAGTACATGCACGAGGTACTGGGTGACGCTTACGAACCGGCGCCGCTGCTCGCCGAGAAAGTCGAAAACGAGGAGTTGGGGAAAAAAACCGGCAAGGGATTCTACGACTACGAGGACGGCCCCGGTGCCGAGGTCCCCACCGATCAGCAGTCGGACTTCGTCAAACGTCGCCTGCTGGCGTCGATGGCGAACGAAGTCGCCAAACTGATCGGCAACGACGTCGCCCCACCCGAATCCATCGACGAGGCCGTCATGCTGGGTGGCGGTTGGCCCGATGGCCCCGTCTCGGTCGTCGACGAGTTCGGCCTCGAGCCACTCCTCGAGGAACTCGAGAGCGCCCACGAGGCAACCGGCCACGAGCGCTATGCGCCCGCTGACTACCTCGCCGAGCGGGCCGAGGCAGGCGGGTTTTACGACGGCGACGAGGACGACGGCGACGGCGTCGAGTTCGAAACCATCCGCGTCGAGTATCCGGGCGACATGGTCGGGCACATCGTCATCGACCGCCCACACCGGATGAACACGATCAGTTCCCAGTTGCTCGAGGAACTCAGTGAGGCCGTCGACCTGCTCGAGGACGACGACGGGGTGCGGGCAATCCTGCTCACCGGCGAGGGCGAGAAGGCCTTCTCCGCGGGCGCGGACGTCCAGAGCATGGCCGCCGGCGGTGCCGACCCCCTCGGTGCAGTCGACCTCTCGAAACAGGGCCAGGACACCTTCGGCAAGCTCGAAGCCTGTGACATGCCCGTCGTCGCCGGCATCGACGGCTACTGTCTGGGTGGCGGGATGGAACTCGCGACGTGTGCGGACATCCGTATCGCCTCCGAACGGTCGGAACTGGGCCAGCCGGAACTCAACCTCGGACTAATTCCGGGCTGGGGCGGGACCCAGCGACTCTCACACATCGTCGGCGAGGGTCGCGCGAAGGAGATCATCCTCACTGCCGACCGGTACGACGCCGAGGCCATGGCCGATTACGGCTTCGTCAACGAGGTCGTCGGCAACGACGAACTCCCCGAAGCGGCCCTGGAGATGGCCACCAAACTCGCTGGCGGCCCGCCGATCGCACAGCGGTTCACCAAGACGGCCATGCTCGCCGGCCGCGACGACACCGACGCCGGGCTCGAACTCGAGGCCGCCGCGTTCGGACACCTGATGGCCACCGACGATCTGATGACCGGCATCACCGCCTTCATGAGCGACGACGACCCCGAGTTCGAGGGGAAATAGCGCCGACAACCGGAGGCAAGCTTAAGTTTCGAGTAGCTCGCGAACCGCGGGCGCTACGGGCAGGTCGGCCCACCCAGCACACCCAGGTTCGACCCAGCGATAGTCGGTGACGGGTTCCCCACGATCGGCGTTCGCCGAGAGGTCGACCGTCCCGTCGACGCGCTCGCAGGCGAAGACGACTGAGACAACGCCCTCGTTCCCACCGTCCCAGGTGTACGAAAACGCCTCGAGGGGGTCCCCGACGCTCACCTCGAGGCGCGTTTCCTCGTACACCTCCCGGGCGACGGCCGCGCGAGGATCCTCGCCGATCCTCGCGCGACCGCCAGGGACCCCCCACACCGGCCCGTCCGGCATCTCGTGTTTCACCAGGAGGGTTGCCCCGTCGTCCTCGATCAGCCCCCGCACCGAGGCCGTCGCGTGCTCCTCGACCATACCCAGTGTCGTCCAGGGCCGAAAAAGTCGGTTCCGGTTTCCGAGGCTCACGTCCGAGGGGAGTCGATGTCCTCCAGAATGAATGGATTGGGTCCGAATATCGGGGGCTGATTCGTCACGGTGACCCAGAGACTTCACTCGAACTCCGACTGTAACCGCTTGGTCGTCTCCACCAGCGGATGTTTCGCGTAATCGACCACCTCGACGTCCTCGAGGCTCTCGAGACCCTCCTTTGCGGCGGTCTTGGCCATCCCGAGGTCGATCCGCTCGTCGATCACGATCACGTAGGCCTCCATCTCGTCGACGTCCAGTCGGTTGGCGGCGAGCACGCGGTGGTGGCCGTCCGCGAGCAAGAGCGTGCCCATATTGTCGATGACGACCAGCGGCTCGGCCAGCCCATGCTCGAGTTCGTACATCCGTCCCTCGAGTTCGTCGGCGTACACCCGGGTCTGGGTCGGCGTCAGTTCCGCGAGCGAGATCGTCCGCCGATCCTGGCGCAACGCCACGCCGTGAATGTTCTCGAGGGTTCGCACCAGTTTGCCCACCTTCTCGGGGGTCGCCCGTTCGATCTGGCTTCGGATCACGTCGGCGTTGGCAATGATCCCCACGAGGTTGCCCGCGTCGTCTACGACCGGCAGTTTGCGGATACCCGACCGCAGGATGACCCGGGCCGCATCGGTGACCTTCATTTCGGGGTGTGCGACGATCAACTCACGGGACATGACGCGAAAGATCGGCGTTTCGTCGTCAGCCAACAGCAGATCCCGGGCGCTGACGAACCCCTCGACGCGGCGGCGTTCACAGACCGGATAGCCGCTGTGATTTTCGCTTTCGGCAATTCGCCTTGCAACCTCTCCAACGGTGGCATCCGGCGACACCGTCGCGACCTCTCGGGTCATGTAATCTTTCACGCGGGGCTTCCCATCGGCGGCGACGTCCATACCGTCACCCTCGCCTGCGTCGGTGAAAAGTACTCCCCTCGTTCTCGCGGTGAGTCGTTTCGACGCGTCTGGGCACGTTCTCGAGTCTCAGCACCCCCACCAGTCACCGATTCTCGACATCCGACTCGGCGACCCCACCGGACCGCTGGGAGAACAACACCTCACTCGTCTGACTGTAGAGGCCGACCGGCGTCCCCGCCTGCGTGTCCACGGCCTCGAAGAACCGGTCGGAGATCACCTCCTCGACGACACTCAGAATTGACTCCCGTTCGGCCTCGTCTTCGGAACCAGCGAGGATCCCCATCGTCAACTGTGCCCCAGCCATGTCGGCGTGGCCACCCGCACTCCCGATCTGATCGAAGGCGTCGCGGATGGTCTCCCCAACGTCGATCTCACTGCCGCGGGCCCGCGCCGAGAGGTAGACCATCTCCTCGCGAAAGCCAAACACGAGTGTCGTGTCTACGCCTTCCATCGCCAGCAACTGGTCTGCGGCCTGTGGCAAGGCGTCACGATCGCTGATCTCCCCGGCACTTGCCACCACGACCGATCCTCGCTGGGTTCGGTTCTTGATGGTTCGTGCCACCGTCTCCAGCGTGTCACCGTCGATGGTCGGTTGCTCGATCTGCCGTACGATGTCGAAGTCGACCCGCGGCCACAGCGTGGCTGCGGCCTCGAAATCGAGCGAGGAGACCTCGCGCCTGAACGCCTTGGTGTCGACCCGGATCCCGTACAGCAGCGCCGTTGCAATCCGTGGCCCGATGTCGACGCCCAGGTGCTCGAGGTATCCCGTCAAGAGGGTGCTGGTCGCCCCGATCTGGGCTCGAAGGTCGACGAAATCGCCCTGCACCGGCCCCCGAGGCGGGTGGTGGTCGACCACGATGTCGATGTGGAGGTCAGCGGGTAACTGGTCGTTGATTCCAGCCCGGGAGTGATCGATGAGCGCGAAGGCCTCGTACGCTTCCAGGGAGTCCGTCGCCGACAACTGGCGCAACTCCAGGTCGAGGAGATTGACCATGGCCCGATTTTCCTGATGGGAAATCTCGCCGTAATAACAGGCATCGGCCTCGGTCCCAGCCGCTTCGGCCATCTCGACGAGGGCAACCGCACTCGCGATCGCATCTGGGTCCGGATTGTCGTGCATAACGACCGCGAGGGTACCGTCGATCGCCGAGAGCGCTCCTCGAAGTTCGAGCGCTCGCTGGGCGGCCGGCTCGGTCGTCCGGCTGAGGAACCACTCGAGAAGGACGGGAACCGAGTCGACCACGTGGGTCGCGAGCGATTCGATACGGTGGCGGTCCGCTGCCGTCTCCGGTGGCTCGTGAGAGCCGGTCGCTCTCGCGACGGGACCACTCGTGGCCGCTGGTTCGTCAGCGGATCCCCGTTCGCCCACGTACGCGACGACGATCCGATCCGGAAAGACCGCCCGCACCGTCTCGAGGACACGCCGATTCTCGGGGATCGAATCTCCCGCAACGAAAATCAGGTCCGGGTCGGGGACGGCCTCGAGCACCGATCGGTCGGCTGGATCGCCCTGGCGCGCCCGAACGCCGTCGCTCTGGAGCGCTTCGACGACGATCTCGTCACGGGAAACGACGACGAGATCGGTCGGACTCGAGGTCGAGAGCATCGCGGCTGGCGGCGTCGATGTCGTTCGAAGGCGATCGACGACGCGCTGACCGACGCTCCCGCACCCGAGAACGAGCCGGGACATCATACCGGCGCTATCCACCGAATCCGTTAAAAAGTACCGGCACTCCGGTCAGACCAGGATCGCACTCGCCGCGTCGATCGCCACGTCGGCGACCGGGCCGAAACCGGGCAGGAGCACGACGGTCATGATCGCGGCGAAGACGATGGCGGTGTAGAGGCCAGTTGGCGTCCCACCGAAGTCACGATCGAACCCGGTGACCGGATCGTCGATCCAGACCGCCTTCACCAGTCGGGAGTAGTAATACAGTGACAGCGCGCTGTTGATCACCAGGGCCGCGGCGACGACCAGCATGGCGCTGTTCGTGGCAGCCGCCTCGATCGACCCCAGGAACAGGAAGTACTTGCTCCAGAAGCCACCGAATGGCGGAATGCCGGCCAGGCTGAACATGAACACCGCGACGGCTGCACAGGCGATCGGTGCCCGCGACGCCAGTCCGCGGTAGTCCTCGAACGTCCGGCCGACGCCCCAGTACTCCGCCAGGGCGACGAACAGGAACGCGCCGGTGTTCATGAACCCGTAGACGAGCAGGTGCATCATCGCCGCACCGAGCACGAGTTCCCCGCCGTCGACAGTCAATCCCGCGAGGCCGATCATCGCGTACCCCGCGTGGCCCACCGATGAGTACGCGAGCATCCGCTTGACGTTCTGCTGGGTGGCCGCCGCGAAGTTCCCGACCGTCATCGTGACGATCGCGAGGATGATGAACGCGTGGGTCCACTCGAGGCCGATCACGTCGGTCGTCACCTCGAGCGGGAACGCGGTCGTGAAGACCCGAAAGAGGATCACGAACCCGGCCGCCTTCGAGGCCGAGGAGAGGAACGCCGCGATCGGCGCGGGCGCGCCCTCGTAGGCCTCTGGAGCCCAGAAGTGGAACGGGACGCTCGCGGTCTTGAACGCGAAGCCACCAATCAGCATCAGGATACCCAGACCGAGGATGCCGCCGTAGGCGTCGGCCCCGCCGGCCTCGATGGTTTCGGCGATGGACTCGAGTTGCAGGTGCCCGGTCGCCCCGTAGACGAGGCTGATCCCGTAGACGAAGATCGCCGACGAGAGGGCCCCGATCAGGAAGTACTTCAGCCCCGCCTCGACGCTCCCGCGGTTATCCTTGAGGATCGCCACGAGGGCGTAAGAGGGGAGACTCGCCAGCTCGAGGGCGATGAAGATGGTGACCAGACTGTTCGCGGCAGCCATCGTCGACATCCCGGTCGCCGCGAGCAAGAGCAGCGAGTAGTACTCGGCCTGGTAGGCGTGGCCGGCCATGTAGTCGTAACTCGAGATGGCCACCAGCGCGGTGACGACCGACACGACGACCATGAAGAACAGCGCCATCTGGTCGACGATCAGCTGGCCGCCGAAGACGCTGATGGCTCCCTCGCCAGCCCCCGGCTCATCCACGACGAACCAGAGGTCGTAGCCGGCGTCGACCCCCTCGGCCCCGGTCCCCGCCAGGATGAACCAGACGGCGGTCGCGAGCGAGACGAGCGCCCCGGCCGCTGCGATACTCGCGATCGCGGCCCGATTGGTCGATTTTGGACTGATACTGTCGTAGACGAACAACAGCAGTGCCGTCGTTGCTAACACGAGCGCGGGCGCGAGAGCGGCCCACTCCGGCAGCACGAACGCGTCACTCATCAGGCATCACCTCCAAGATCGAGGATTGGATCGACTGAATCGAGAATCATCTCGAAGATCAACTCCGGAGCGACGCCGAGGGCGATGATCAGTCCAAGGAGGACGAACATCGGGGCGACGTCGTGCAGCGGCGCACGCCCGACCTCGTAGTCGGTCTCGAGCCGGTAGGGCCCGAAGAGCGTCCGCTGCATCGCAAACAGCAGGTAGCCCGCCACGATGACGATGCCGAACATCGCCAGGGCGGTGAACGCTGGTGCGTACATCAGCATGTCCGAGCCGAAGGCGCCGAAGAAGATGAAGTACTCCGCGGCGAAGCCGGACATAAGCGGCAGCCCCATGTAGCCGAACGCGCCGGCGATGAGGATGCCGACGGCGATAGGCATCCGGTCGGCCATCCCGGACATGTCGGTTACCATCCGGGTGTGGGTGGCGTTGTAGATGACGCCGACGGCCATGAACATCAGACCCGAGATGAGCCCATGAGAGACCATCTGGAACGTCGCGCCACCGACACCGAAGTGCGTGAACGCGATCAGACCGAGGATGACGTAGCCCATCGATGAGACGGAGGAGTAAGCGACGATGCGTTTGAGGTCGGTCTGGGCGAGGGCCAGCATCGCGCCGTAGATGACGCTGATGACGGCAATCGCGGCGATGGGGATAGCGTAGACCTCGAGTTGATCCGGGAACATCGTGAAGTTGAACCGGAGCAGGGCGTACGTCCCCATCTTCAGCAGGACGCCGGCCAGCAGCACCGACGCTGGCGTCGGTGCCTCGACGTGAGCGTCGGGCAGCCAGGTGTGGAACGGGACCACCGGAACCTTCACCGCGAAGCCGATGAACATCGCGACGAACACCAGCGAGGCGATCGTGCTGCCGGCCACGCCGGCGAAGCTCTCTGGGCCGCCGTTGACCATCGCCTGCGCGATTTCAGGTAGCGCGAACGAGGTCACCTCGAGGCTGAAGACGAGTACCATGAAGGCACCGAACATCAGCAAGGACGCCACGTTCGTGTAGATGAAGAACTTGATCGCGGCGTACTTGCGGCGTGGACCGCCCCAGACGCCGATCAGGAGGTACATCGGGATCAAGACCGCCTCCCAGAAGATGAACCACATGAAGAAATCGAGCGCCACGAAGACGCCGATCAGGTTCGCCTCGATGAACAGCACGAGCCCGTAAAATTGGGACTCACGCATATCGATCGGGGTCCAAGAACTCACGATTGCGAGCGTCGTCAGGATCGTCGTCAGGACGACCAGCGGCAGACTGATACCGTCCAGACCGACGTACCACGAGATGTCGTACGCCCCGAGTGAGATCCAGGTTGCCTGGTTCTCCCAGGCGAGTTCACCACCCTCGAGTAGGGCGTTGCCGCTGCCGTCGAAGGCAGTGAACAGCCACAGCGAGAGCCCCGCGGGGATCAGACTGATGGCGAAGGCGAGTTTGCCGGCGATGCGATTGGGCGCGAGGAACGTCACCAGTGCGCCCGCGAACGTGACCGCGAGTAGCGTCTCAATCATCATACGAACCACCCTCCGAGGACGCCGAGCACCAGCAGTAAGGCGATGAACCCGACGATCATCAGTGCCGCGTAGTTCGTGACGACACCGGTCTGCAACCGTTTCATTCGCGAGCTACCGAACAGGCTCACGCTCGAGACGCCGTTGACGACGCCGTCGATGACGGACTGGTCGAAGCGGTCTGCGGTACGGGCAAGCGGCAGCGACAGGTTCTCGGCGATCCAGACCTGGTACTCGTCCTGGTAGTAGTTGCTTCGCAGGACGGTCCGGGCACTGCCGAGGTTTTCGGTGTGTGGCTCGGGTTCGGGCACGTTGTAGAGCACCATCGCGAAGATGGCACCCGCGACGGCCAGCCCCAGCCCCAGACCGGCGGCAATGAGCAGCGTGATCGTCTCGGAACCGGCGATGTACTCGGTGCCAAACGGCACCGTGTCACCGTAGGCTGTGTAGGTCAGGTCAGCGTACCCACCGTACTGGCCGTCGAGCCAGAACTCGAGGTAGGTGATCTCGAGACCCGTGAGCTTGTAGACAGGCGCGAGGTTGGCGACGCCGGCCACGAGCGCGAGTACACCAAGCGTGAGCAGCGGGAACTTGATGTTCCAGCCGACCGGGTGTGGATCACGGGCAGCCTCCGAACGAGGCTCGCCGTGGAAGGTCAGGAAGACCATTCGGAACGTGTAAAAGCCGGTGAAGAACACGGCGAGCAACCCCATCGCGTACGCGACGAGGAAGATCGGTTCGTTCAGGCCGACGAGGATGGCGTCGAAGAGGATCTCGTCTTTCGACCAGAAGCCCGAGAACGGCACGATGCCCGCGAGCGCGAGGGCGCCCGCGAGGAACGTGTAGTAGGTGACCGGCGCTTTGTCCTTGAGTCCGCCCATCTTCCACATGTTCTGTTCGTGATGCATGAGCACGATGACGGCACCAGCCCCGAGGAACAGCAGCGCCTTGAAGAAGGCGTGATTCATCAGGTGGAAGACGCCAGCCACGTATCCACCGACACCCAGGCCGAGCATCATGTACCCGTACTGGCTGATGGTGGAGTACGCGAGCACCTGCTTGATGTCGTCTTTGACGACACCCATTGTCGCGGCGAACAGCGCCGTGAACCCGCCGACGAGCGCGATGATCGCGAGCGCAGTCGGTGACAGCGCGTAGTAGCCGAACATCCGGGCGACGAGATAGACCCCGGCGGCGACCATCGTCGCCGCATGGATCAGCGCCGACACCGTTGTCGGACCCTCCATCGCGTCGGGCAGCCAGGTGTGCAGCGGGAACTGCGCTGACTTGCCGATCACGCCACCGAGCACCAGCAAACCGGTGATGGTGACCCAGGTTCTGGGTTCGAAGCCAAAGAGTGGCTCACCGCCCTCGATCGCGTCACTGGCGGCAGCGACAAAGGAGTTGTCTCCCTGGAACGCCAGGGTGCCGAAGGTCGCACCGATGGCGACGACCCCGAGCAAGAAGAAGTAGTCACCGAAGCGGGTGACCAGAAACGCCTTCTTCGCGGCCGAAGGCGCAGATTCCGTGCGGAACCAGAACCCGATGAGCAGGTACGAACACAGGCCCACGAGCTCGAAGAACATGAACGCCATCAGCAGGTTGTCGGCGACGACGAACGCGAGCATGCTGAACGTAAAGAGCCCGAGTTCGGCGTAGTACCGACGGAGTCCCGTCTCGCCCTCGTCGTTCATGTAGCCGAGACTGAACACGTGTACGAGGAACGCGATCAGCGAGACGATGACGAGCATGAGCGCCGACAGCGGATCGAGCAGGATACCGAAGGTGAACTCGATGGCGCTCTCGCCGGTTTCGCTGAACGCGTCACCGGCCGCCCACGTGAAATACGTTTCCTGATGCTCGCCGCCGGTCGCGACTGCTGCGACCACGTACAGCGAGAGCAACAACGATCCAGCGGTCGCCGCGATGCCGGCGAGAGCCCCCTTCTTTGGCATGTACTCGCCGACCAGCAGCGCTACCACGAAGGCAGCGAGCGGCAGCAACACAATCGCCGGCGCCAACTCGAATGCAGTTTCCATCTAGTTACCACCTCATTGCCGACGGGACCGTGACGTCGACGTCACGGAAGTTGCGGTACAACACCAGGATGATTCCCAGCCCAACGGCGACCTCCGCGGCGGCCAGCGCCATCGTAAAGAGGGCGAAGACCTGGCCGGTGAGGTTGCCGTGATAGAACGCGAACGCGATCAGGTTGATGTTCGCCGCGTTCAACATGAGCTCGACGGACATCAGGAACATCAGTGCGTTTCGACGCGTCAATACCCCGAAGAGCCCAATACAGAACAGGGCAAGCGAGAGGATGACGTAGTGTTCGATCCCGACGCTCATCGCGGCTCACCTCCATCAGTGGCCGCGGGTGTCCCTCCCGTCGCGTCATCGGCGCTCGAGGACGAACCGGTGCCCGACGGCGTCACGTCGGAATCGGGTGTACTCGAGAGCGCGGTCACGGGCTCACCCTCCTCCTCGCGTTTGGCGAGGACGAGGGAGGCGTCGAGAGCCGCGTCGAGGACGACTGCGATCAGCAGGAACGAGATGAGAAACGGTTCGGTTCCGGGGACGCCCTGTTCGGCCTGTAGTGACGTGTAGTCGAACATCGCGTATCCGATTGCGGACGTGATCGAGACGTCGCCCGGGAAGCCGCTCATCGCGCCAAACCCAGTGTTGAGCGTGATCAGCCCCATCATTGCGAACAGCACCACGGCCAGGACGCCGGGTACCAGTGTCTTTCCGAGGCGGAGTTTCGGACCCGTCGTCATGCCCGCGCCACCTCCTCGTCCGGTTCCTCAGTTTCGACTTGCGTCAGCATCACGGCGAACGTGATGAGGATGAGAACCCCGCCCACGTAGACGAGGATCTGCATCATGGCGACGAACTCCGCCGCCAACATCACGTAATGGACCGCGACGCTCGTCAGCGCCACCCCCAACAGGAGCGCCGAGTGCCACGGATCCTGTAAGAGGACGACGCCGATCGCACTGCCCAGCGTGACGAACGCGAACAGCGCGAACGCGATCAGCTCGTATGTCATTGATGTTGTCTGGTTGGGTAGGCCATTTGTAGATTTCGAGATGGGCTGGCCTTATTACTGATAGTCGACTTCGCCCTCTCCCTCACCGATCCAGCCGCCTCGATCCGGCTCTCGGGACTCGAGCGGATCGATGTCCTTGTACCACGGAACGGCCTTCAGCTGCTCTTTGTTGTACACGAAGTCGTGTTTCGTGTCCGCGGTGAACTCGAAGTTCTGGGTGAGCAGGATGGCGTCGACGGGACAGACCTCCTCACAGAGCCGGCAGTAGATACACTGGCCGATATGGAGGTTGTACTGTTCACCGTTTCGTTTGTCGTCCGTCACGATCTGGATCGTGTCGTTCGGACAGACGTTCTCACACTGACGACACCAGATACAGCGCTCCTGGCTGAACTTGTGGACGCCGCGAAAGCGCGGCGAGACGTCGGGCGTCGTCTCGGGGTATTCGACGGTGAACGTGTTCCCGTCGAGTGCGTGTTTCATCGTCGTTGCCATCGATTTGAGGAGTCCGATCATGGGAACATCACCATCGTGAGTGCGAGTTCGGCCTCGAGGAGCCCCACGATGAGGGCCGTGAGCACGAGGTTGGCGAAGGCGAGTACGAGCATCCCCTTCCAGCCGATCTCGATGAGCTGATCGATTCGAACGCGCGGAAGCGCCGACCGAAGCCACTGCGTGAGCAGGAACACCGCCCAGATCTTCACGATGAACCAGACGATGCCCAGTTCGGCGGGGCCGGGTCCGGCGGGGCCCCCGAGGAAGATCGTCGCGATGATCGCGCCCCCGAGGAAGATGTGGAGGAACTCACCGAGGTAGATCAGGACGAAGTAGACGCTCGAGTACTCCGTCTGATAGCCGGCAACGATCTCGGTTGGTGCCTCCGGAGTGTCGAACGGGTTCCGTCCAACCTCGGCGAAGTTCGCCGCGAGGAACAGGACGAACGCGAACGGATTCACGAAGGCGTACCACATCGGGATGTCGAGGCCGCCGAGCGTGATCAGCGTCTCGGCTTGGGCCTCGACGATGCCGCTCATTTGCAGGGTGCCCGCGAAGATGACGACGGACATCCCCGTGACGACCAGCGGGATCTCGTAGGCGATGTTCTGGGCGACTGCGCGTAGGCCGCCGAGCATCGAGTACTTGTTTGCAGAGGCGTAGCCGGCCATCACCAGACCGACGCTCGCGATCCCGGCCACGGCGAAGACGTACGCGAGACCGACTTCGGGGTCCGCCAGGTGAATCCCCGATCCCATCGGGATAACGGCGAACCCGAGCATCGCCGAGGACGCCACGACGATCGGCGCGAGGTCGTAGGCAGGCCGGTCGGCGTTCTCGGGGATGATCAGTTCCTTCGCGAGCAGGCGCACGGCGTCGGCCACGATGATCAACAGGCCGAACGGACCCACGCGATTGACCGCGATGCGGTCCGTGAAGGCGGCGGTGATCTTTCGTTTCGCCCACGGACCAGCGACGCCGGTCATCGCGAGCATCAGATTGCCGACGATGAACGCGGCGATGAACGTGGCAATCAGTTCACCGCCCATGCCGAGCTGGTCGAGTCCGGTGAGCTCCCCGAGTCGCTCCGGCAACAGGGGTTCGGCGTCCTGGAGCGGGACCGGGAGCAGGCCTGCCCCGCTCATCGATCCACCTCCCCGAGCACGATGTCGAGGCTGCCCAGCGAGGCGATCAGGTCAGGGATGTACTCGCCCTCGGTCATCTCCGGAAGCGTCGAGAGGTTGTGGAAACATGGGCTCCGGATCTTGAACCGGCCGGGTTTGTCCGTCCCGTCCGAGCGAATGTAGATCCCGAGTTCGCCCTTCGCTGCCTCGACGCCGCGATAGACTTCCGTGTCAGCCGGCGGTTTGAGCGTCCGGGGGACGTTGCTCTGGATCTCCCGCTCGTCCTCGGGCCAGTCCTCGAGCAGGTCGACACACTGCTCGATGATCTTGGCGCTCTCCTCGACTTCGCCCATGCGAACGAGGACACGCGAGTAGTTGTCCATGCCGTCCTCGGTGATAACGTCCCAGTCGAGGTGTTCGTAGTAGCCGTACGGATCGTCACGGCGCAGGTCCATGTCGACCCCCGACCCGCGAGCCGTCGGGCCCGTCGCACCGTAGGACTTGGCGACCTCGGGCTCGAGAATGCCGGTGTCGACACACCGAACCTGGAAGATCTCGTTGGTGACGATCAGGTCCTCGTACTCCGAGACCTTCTGTGGGAGGTCATCGAGGAAGTCACGCGTCTTCGCGAAGAACTCCTCGCGTGGTTCGGGCAGATCCCAGGCGACCCCGCCCAGCCGGAAGTAGTTGAACATCAGCCGCTGACCGGTGAGGTCCTCGAGGATGTCCTGGACGACCTCGCGATCCCGGAACGCGTACTGGAAGACGGCGGTGAAGTCACCGAAGACGTCGAGCGCGAACGTCCCGAGGGCCAGCATGTGCGCGGCGATCCGGCACAGTTCCGCACCCATCGTCCGGATGACCTGGGCGTACTCGGGGACCTCGATGTCCGCAAGGTCCTCGACCGCACGCGCGTAGGCCCATTCGTTGAGCAGGCCAGCCGACACGTAGTCCCAGCGGTCCGGGTAGGGCATGATCTGGTGGCGGTAGGTGCCCTGCTGGCACATCTGCTCCTCACAGCGGTGGAGATAGCCGATGTCGGGGTCGACGTCGACCACGGTTTCCCCGTCGAGAACGGCCTTGACGTGGAGCACGCCGTGGGTTGCCGGGTGGTGGGGCCCGATGTTGAGGAACATCGTGTCCGTCTCGCTGTCCTTTTGATCTGCCTGCAGTGGGTTGGCGTGTTCGGCCAGCGTGACGACCTGTGGTTTCTCCTGGTTGTAATCGAGCGAGAGTGGGTGTCCCTGCCACGTCTCGGGGAGCAGAATCCGTCGGGGGTCGGGATGGCCCTCGTAATCGATTCCGACGAGGTCGAAGTTCTCCCGTTCGGCCCAGTTCGCGGCGTCGTAGACCGGCGCCGCGGTCTGGCTGACGGGGTCGTCCGTCGAGGTCGGCACGACGATACTGACTTCCTGGGTCGGATCATCGTACTTTTTGAGGTGGTAGACGGACTCGTACCGGTCGGCATACTGTTGACCCGTCACGCAGGAGAGATAGTCGAAGCCGGCCTGGTCTCGCAAGTCGAAGAGGACGTCCTGGACGTCGTCCGGTCGGATGACGAAACCAGGTGCGTTTTTGTGATCATCACGTGCGAGCGCGCGATCGCCAACGAGGGCCTCCAGCTGGTCGTCGGTGACCTCGAGGCTCGCGTCGGCCGGCAGATCGAGTCCCGTACTCATGGCGAATCAGCCCAGTTGTATCGCATGACGAGATCGTCTTCGTCGATCTGGTCGGCGAGTTTCTGCACCAGTTCGTCCTTTGGGAGGTCGCCGAACTGCTCGAGTTCGTAGGGCTTGACCGTCACCGGAGAGCTCTCGCCGTTGGCGATGCGCTCTTGCAGTTTGGCGACACCGTAGATCAGCGCCTCCGGACGCGGTGGGCAGCCGGGAACGTGGATGTCGACCGGAATGATCTCCTCGGCACCCTTCACGACGTTGTACCCCTCCTGGAAGGGGCCGCCGGAGATCGTACACGAACCCATTCCGATGACGAACTTGGGCTCGGGCATCTGGTCGTAGACGCGTTTCATCCGGGGGCCGAACTTCGAGACGATCGTCCCGGGGACGATGATCACGTCGGCCTGGCGCGGCGAGGCGCGCGGAACGCCGGCGCCAAACCGATCCAGGTCGTGTTTGATCGCGTAGGTGTGAATCATCTCGATGCTGCAGCAGGCGATCCCGAACTGCAGCATGAACATCGACGACCCCCGGACCCAGTTCATGAACTGGTCGAACTTGGTGAGGATGAACGGCGATGAACCGAAGGCCTCGCGGAGTTTCGAGTTCATTCGGGCGTCGACGCCCGTGCCCATCCGGGCGTCGCGATCCTCCGTCGAGGGGGCGGTACTGTCGTATATTTGGGTTTGTGGTTCGTTACTCATGGTCGATCAACCTCGGGTTCGACCTGTTGGGGCGTTTTGGCCCACTGCACGGCTCCATTGCGCCAGGCCCACGCGAGTCCGACGAAGAGGATACCGACAAAGAGCAACATCGGCCCGAGCGCGCGGAACAGGCCGTATTCCGGGGCCCGGAGCGCGTCGAGATAGGTGACCGCCCACGGGAACAACAGGACGGTCTCGATGTCGAAGACGACGAAAAGAAGCGCAACCATGTAGTACTGGATGTTAAACCGGATGCGCGTCCCGCCGGTCGGCACCTCCCCACTTTCGTAGGTGGCACGTTTGCTCGTCTCGGGGACACTCGGTCGGAGGAGATACGACACCGCCATCATGGCAAGCGGAATCAGTAGCCCCACGAGCGCCAGTGCCCCAATGGCTATCCAATCATTCATCTGCTAACGTGCGGCCGTTGGAAACGCACCCACATAAGGGTTGATTCTTTGTTTTTCGCCGGATTTCGCCCGACTGAACCGCCCTCAGAGTCGATCACTCGAGCGACCGTCCCGACTCGTGATCGCCTCCCCCTCGAGGCGTGGCGACACTGGCGGCCGGTTTCACCCTGGTCACGAGCAGCTACATCACAGGATCGAGGCCCCGGGGAACGCTCAAAAATTGACACGGACACGGTGACCAGAGACCATCGAGACCCAAGGTGGCGCCCCGTTCGAGGTACCGACCCTGGAGTTGCTGCCGGGGCTCGAACCGCTCCGTCTCCTCACCGATCACTCGCTGAATACGACTCGACGCCCTCGTCGTGCAGTCTCCGGGAACTGTCTCCGACACCACTCTGCAATCCCTCGTGGTAGGCGACCAGTCGATCACGGACCGCGGGGTACTGTCGGGCCAGCATCTGGCCGGCAGCGAGCGCCGCGTTGAAGGACTTGCCCGCATCGACGGCAACCAACGGTGCCCCCGCAGGCATACCGATGACGCTATCGACGGACTTCTCCTGCACTGGCACGCCGATGACCGGCAGCGGGTACGCGTAGGAGGCGGTCATGTTTGGGAGGTCCGCGGACTTGCCACCGGCCCCGGCGATGACGACCTCGAGGCCCCGATCCTCGGCGGTTCTCGCGTAGGCTCGCATGAGATCTGGCGTGCGATGAGCCGAAGTGACGTAGGTCTCGAATGTGAATCGTTCGGCCGGGGGATCCTCGAAGTCGGTCTGTTCGGCAAACCCCAGTTCCTCGACGAAGGCGTCGTACGCCCCGCGTCGGGGGCCGCCGGTCAGCATCACCTTGAGGTCGGAGTCACTGCCCATGACGATGCCCACGTCGGGTGTCTCGGCGGCTGGGCGGTCTTGCTTGGCTTCGCGGTGCAATCGGTCGATCAGGTCGGTGAGGGTGTCGGTCATTGTGATCTGAGTTTCGCGTGCGGTGGGTGGTGATTGCCGGTTCCTGAATACCACCGGGGGACTGGGACCGCCGTCCGCGACGGCAGTCGATCAGTTCGACTCCTGGTCGGTCTCCCGGAAGGTGACAGCCTCGCGCAGCCGCCGGGCCCGCTCGAGGATCGCCTCGGGCTGTTCGGTCTCCCCGCCAGTTACGGTCACGTGCCCCATCTTTCGCAGGGGACGAGCTTCCCGCTTTCCGTACCAGTGGAGGCTGGCCGTGGGCTCCTCGAGCAGGCGCTCGACGTTCGCGAGTCGGGCCGGTGTGGTCGTATCGACGTCCGCCAGCAGGTTCGTCGACGCCGTGGGCGCGCGGAGGACCGTCGATCCGAGCGGCCAGCCCAGGACGGCCCGCGCGTGCTGTTCGAACTGGGAGGTGTGTGCCCCCTCGATGGTCCAGTGCCCGGAGTTGTGTGGCCGAGGCGCGATTTCGTTGAGTAAAATCTCGCCGGCGGGAGTCTCGAAGAGTTCGATGCCGTAGACGCCCCGGCCGTCCATCACCTCGAGGACGTCTTCGCCCACCTCACGGGCCCGTTCCAGAACGGGTTCACTCGAGCGAGCGGGGACGATGGTCTCTCGCAGAATTTCCGCCTCGTGGACGTTCTCGCCGACGGGGAAGGTGGCGGTTTCGCCGTAGCCCTTAGCAGCGATCACGGAGATTTCGCGTTCGAAGTCGACGAACGACTCGACCATCGCGGGGCCTGCAACGGCCTCGAGGGCG
>LKND01000011.1 GCA_001564275.1 Natrialbaceae archaeon Tc-Br11_E2g14
GCCATACAGAACGTGGTGGTCGGGATCCTGATGGTGTTGCTCAGCGTCTTTCTCTCTTACGGACTGCTCGACGCGGCAGGCATCTTCGGTACTGAGACCGTTCCAGAGGAGTTCACCCCCGAGGGATACCTCCCGATCTTCACCACGGCCGCACTCGTGTTCACCTCCTACCTCGGCTTCGCACAGGTCGCGACGGTGGCCGGGGAAATCACCGACCCCGGGCGAAATCTCCCGCTCGCGATGATCGGCTCGGTCGTCATCGTCGCCGTCTTTTACGTCCTCACGATGTTCGTCGCCACCAGTGCGCTGGGAAGCCAGGCGCTCGAGGAGGCAGGCGAGGTCGCCATCGTCGAGGTCGCCCGGGAATTCTTCGGCGTTCCGGGCGCGATCATCATCCTGTTCGCCGGCCTGCTCGCGACGCTCTCGAGCGCGAACGCCTCGATTCTCTCGGCCTCGCGGGCCCTGTACGCGATCAGTCGCGACCTGATCGTGCCACCCGGAGCGAGCAAAGTCAATCTCCGGTACGGGACACCCCACGTGGCCCTCGCGCTCGTGGGGGGACCCGTCATCGTGCTCGTTGGAACCGGGCAAACCGAACTGCTCGCCGAGGTGGCGTCGTTTCTCCATCTCATCATGTACGGCCTGATCTGTGTCACCCTGGTGGAGATCCGCCGACGCGATCCATCGTGGTACCAGCCGGATTTTACGACGCCCGGCTATCCCCTCGTGCCAGTCGTGGGCGCAGTCTCGAGTTTCGGTCTCATCGCGTTCATGCAACCGCTCTCCCGGATTATCGGCGTCGCGGTCATGATCGGGGCACTCGGGTGGTACGCCTATTATGCTCGAGCGATACGGCTCAAGCGGGAGGATACCGATGAGTGAACTTCGCCACCGGGTGCTCGTGCCAGTCGACGTATTAGCAGGTGAGGGCGTCGCCGATTCCCTCGTCCGGACGCTGGCCTCAGTCCCAGTCGTCCTGCTCGGCTACCACGAGGTGCCCGAACAGACGGCCCCGGGACAGGCCCGAATGCAGTTCGAGTCACGGGCTCAGGAGGAACTCGACGCCCTCGCCGACGCGTTCGAGGCCGCCGGTGGCACCGTCGCGACCCGCCTCGTCTTTACGCGCGAACCGTTGAAAACATTCGAGCGGATCGCCGTCGAACTCGAGTGTGACGCGATCGTGCTCAACAATCCGGCACCCAGACTCGACTCCATTCTGATGCCGCTTCGTGGTGACATCAACGTCAAGCACATCGCCAAACTGGTTGGATCGATTGCGGCCGATACTGAGGCGTCGATCACCCTCTTTCACGTTCGACCGGACGAGGTTGAGGAGGAAGGTCCCGTCGAGGTCCTCACGGAGGCTGCCTCGATCCTCGTCGACGAGGGGATCGGTGCCGACCGCATCACACAGGAGGTCCAGACGCACGCCTCCCCGTCCGAGGCAATCGTCGACGTTGCCGGGAGCCACGGCCTCGTTGTCGTCGGCGAGAGTGAACCGTCGATCAGGGATCGCATTTTCGGGGATCCCTCCTCGATGCTCGCCAAACGGAGCGTGACACCGGTCCTGGTCGTTCGACGCCAGATCCTCGAGATGGACACCAGTGAACAGGAAGAACGGGTCGAAACCTTAGCGGAGACGGCCGACGAGTTTGTCGACGAAGACGATGATCAGGACGTCGGTAGTGGGGACGTGGATGACGCGAACACGAGCCCCACATCGACCGGTTCCTGATCTCGAGGGGTTAGATATCGAGTGCCTCGACTCGGATCGTTCCGACCTCGCGTGTCGTACGGATTGCCGGCCGGAGGCTCGCCCAACGTCTGCACCGAGAACCCCCTCTCATACGGTTTAGTGTCACTGTTTACCGGTGAGTACCGAACCCGGGCTGGCACTCACCGGTAAGAGACGACACTAATCCGTCTCAAACAACGAATCCCTGCGCGAATCGTCCGTCACTCCCGCCGCCCGCGATGCGTTCGCACGACGATCGGCCCGCTCGGAGAACCAAGCCTTATGAACGAAGGGTCCTCCGATATAACCGACATGGACGCTCGCTTCAATCGACGACAGATCCTCCAGACGAGCGGCGTGGTCGGTGCGGCCTCGCTCGCTGGCTGCATGGACGCCTTCGGCGATGACGGCGCAGGCAACGAGACCGACGACGGCGCGGGGAACGAATCTGATACCGACCCCGACATCGAACCGGAGATCGACCCGGCCGATGGGATCACCGGATTCGTCCAACTGGACGAGGAGGCCCAGGCCGAGTTAGCGGAACTCGAGACGGAACTGGTCGAAGAGATCGAGGCGGAAGAACTCGATCAGATGGAGGCCCAGCAAATCTTCCAGGAGCGACAGGCCGAACTCAACGCGGCTGCCGTCACCGAGTTCCAGACCTACAGCGAGGACGTCGAGGGGCTCACCCTCGAGGGGACGGTCTCGGAGATGGGAATCGTCCTGTTGGACGGCGAGGGCGAGGCTATCCTGCAGCCCCTCCGTGACGAGGCAGTCGGTGCCCTCTTCCCGGGCGAGGAGTTTGAGGCCAGTCAGGCACCTGCACCCGAAGAGCCCTGAGCGCTGCCCAAAGGCCGCCTTTGGTCGCTTTTCGATCGGGGTGGCATCACGGCGTATCGCCGGCCGGTTCGACGGCGAACGGGCTCGCTCGCTCGGTCCAGGGCCACCCCGGCAGCCGCTCCTGAAACCCAGCCGCCAGCGCCGCCTCGAGGTCGTCGACGCCGGCGTTTTCGGTGGCCGGTCCGTGGCGGTGAACATCTGCGTAGTGGAAGGTTGCCTCGCCGAGCGTCCGAAGGGGCTGGGTGCCCGCAATCGTGGCCGCGAGCTCTCGCCCCAGAATTTCGTCGACGACAAATCCGGGGTAATCGCCCTCGACGTCGAGTCCGCGGAGCAGTGCAACCATCGCAGCCACGTTGACCGCGAGGTCTCCGTCGGCGAAGACGTCATCGACGGCCCGTCGATACTGTGATTCGGTGACGGTGGCCACCTCGGTGTCGAAGATATCGCCCAACTCCTCACGCACGTCGTTGATCAGGGGGACGATGCGGTCGGCGCGATCGGCAGCCCAGTCTCGCTCCGCACGTACCCGCTTCGGTGTCAGCTGTAGGTCCATGGTCAGAACTACCCGCTGGGGGGCCCTGGGTGTTATGCCCGCGGACGAACGCAACGTCGGACGCCGTTGGCCCGTTTGCGCCTCGAGAGTGCACCCAGCACGCGGTCGAACGGCGTTCGACCTCCCCTCGCCATTCGGAACGGTGTCCATGCATTGAGAAGGTTTTTATACTCTGCACGGATTACCCTCGACTAAGCGGGTTCTCCCTGGAATCTTCCCGTTGGACCCAGGATAACCGACCTGGAAGCGTGGCCATCGGTGCAGCGAGTACCTCGACGATGACCCGATATCTCCGATCACCAGACCCAAAGACGACGCCTGGCAATCGCGACGCCGGCCCTGTTCGCGTGACGGTTCCGGTGCAGCACCGTCAACCGCTCCAACGATGGGGGCGAGGGTCCCAGGGCGGTGATCCGGACTTCCGGCGACGAGTTCACGCAAGTTACCTTCGGCGAATATGAGTACTGTAGAGCAGCAACTCGACGATTTGAAAGCAACGATCACGAGCGAGCTTCCGAACGACATCTCGGTCTCCTCGGTGAAATACGAAGGACCCGAACTGGTCCTGTACACGCGCGACCCGAAGAAGTTCGCCCAGCAGGGCGACCTCGTGCGCAAACTCGCGAGCAAACTTCGCAAGCGAATCACGGTGCGCCCCGACCCTGGGGTCCTCTCACCACCCAATAAGGCCCGTTCGGAGATCGAGCGCGTGATTCCCGAGGAGGCGGGGGTCACCGACCTCGACTTCCACGTCGACACCGGCGAGGTCGTCATCGAGGCCGAAAAGCCCGGCATGGTGATCGGGCGTCACGGCTCGACCCTTCGCGAGATCACCAAAACCGTTGGCTGGACGCCCGAGGTCGTCCGCACGCCGCCGATCGAGTCCTCGACGGTCTCGAACGTGCGCAACTTCCTGAAACAGGAACGCGACGACCGACGGGACATCCTCGAGCGCGTGGGCCGACAGATCCACCGCGAGGAGATGTCCGACGACGAGTGGGTACGGATCACCACCCTCGGGTGCTGTCGGGAGGTCGGTCGTGCAGCGTTTATCCTTTCGACGCCGGAGACGAGGATCCTCATCGACTGTGGGGACAAACCCGGGGCGGAGGGCGAGGTCCCCTATCTACAAGTTCCCGAAGCGCTCGGTGCCGGTGCCCAGACCATCGACGCGGTCGTCCTCACCCACGCCCACCTGGACCACTCGGCGTTCATCCCGCTGCTGTTCAAATACGGCTACGACGGCCCGATCTACTGCACTGAGCCGACGCGTGACCTGATGGGGCTGTTGACACTCGACTACCTGGACGTCGCTGCCAAGGAGGGTCGAGCGCCACCCTACGAGAGCGAGATGGTGCGCGAGGCGATCAAACACTGCATCCCGCTGGAGTACGGCGACGTCACCGACATCGCCCCCGACGTCAAGCTCACCTTTCACAACGCCGGCCACATCCTCGGCTCCGCGGTCAGTCACTTCCACATCGGTGACGGCCTCTACAACGTCGCATTCTCGGGTGACATCCACTACGAAGACACCCGGCTGTTCAACGGGGCGACCAACGACTTCCCACGCGTTGAGACCCTCGTCCTCGAGTCCACCTACGGCGGGCGCAACGATTACCAGACCGATCAGGAGGACTCCGAGCGAAAGCTCAAGGAGGTTATCAAGCGGACCGCCGAACGCGGCGGCAAGGTGTTGATACCGGCGTTCGCCGTCGGACGCTCCCAGGAGATCATGCTCGTCATCGAGCAGGCGATGCGCAACGGCGAAATTCCCGAGATGCCAGTCCACCTCGACGGCATGATCTGGGAGGCGACAGCCATCCACACGACTTACCCCGAATATCTCCGGGACGACCTCCGTGATCGAATCTTCCACGACGACGAGAACCCGTTCCTCGCCGAGGAGTTCAACCACATCGACGAGGGCGAAGACGAAAGACAGCGCGTCGCCGACGGCGACCCCTGTATTATTCTGTCGACCTCGGGGATGGTGACTGGCGGCCCAATCATGTCCTGGCTCAGCCACATTGGCCCGGATCCGGATTCGACGCTGGTGTTCGTGGGCTACCAGGCGCAGGGAACCCTCGGTCGGCGTATCCAGAACGGCTGGGACGAAATCCCGACGAGCGAGGTTGGTGCCATGGGCCGAAACGGAAACGGCGGTGGCCGCGGGACGCTCTCGCTCAATATGAACGTCGAGACTGTCGATGGCTTCTCCGGTCACGCGGACCGAGCTGGCCTCGAGAACTTCGTGCGCACGATGAACCCCCGTCCCGAGAAGGTGCTGTGTGTGCACGGCGACGAACGCTCGACCCAGGATCTCTCCTCGGCGCTCTACCACGAGTTCAACATGCGGACGTTCGCGCCGAAGAACCTCGAGACCTTCCGGTTCAAGTGACCGGGGCGGGGCGCAACGCGGTACTCACGCTCAGGTGATCTCGGCATTGGGGGGAGTCACTCGATACGTTCCCAACGCCTCGAGCATCTCCGTTGTCCCTCTCGGATCGTTGCGGTTTTCGGCGATGGAATCGCTCGCCAGTCTGTACGTCGTTTCGATCACGGTAGCGGTGGGCTGGGCCGGCCCCTCCGGTGGCTGAGGACCCATTGGATCCGTTGAACCTCATAGCCTCGAACCACTTCGACACTAAATATTCACAACCGACTGTGCGCCCTTCACAGCTAGGTTTACCAGCGAAATGGTGGTGGATTCCGTGGGTCGATACCAAATGTCAATGAACGCCGTGGTCTATCAGGGGCCACACGAAGTTTCGGTCGAAGAAGTCGAGGAACCGGAAATCAAACACGAAAACGACATCATCGTCGATATCACCACCTCCTGCATCTGTGGCTCGGACCTGCACATGTACGAGGGGCGAACGGCCGCAGAACCGGGTATCGTTTTCGGCCACGAGAACATGGGTGTCATCACTGCGGTTGGCGACGCCGTGTCGACACTCGAAGAGGGCGACCGGGTCGTCTTGCCGTTCAACGTCGCCTGCGGATTCTGTCAAAACTGTGAGAAGGGGTACACGGGCTTCTGTACGAACGTGAACCCGGGCTTCGCTGGCGGTGCGTATGGGTACGTCGCGATGGGGCCGTACAAGGGCGGACAGGCAGAGAAACTCCGCGTCCCGTATGCGGACTTCAACGCGCTCAAACTGCCCGAGGGGGACACCCACGAGGATGCGTTTGCGCTGCTCGCGGACATCTTCCCGACCGGGTGGCACGGGACCCGCCTGGCGAACCTCGAGCCCGGTGACTCGATCGCGATCTACGGTGGCGGGCCGGTCGGTCTGATGGCCACCTACAGCGCCATGATCCAGGGCGCGTCAGAGATCTACACCGTCGACCGCGAGCCGAGTCGACTGGAACTGGCCGAAAAGCACTGCGATGCAACCGCAATCAATTTCGAAGAGGGCGACCCGGTCGAACAGATCATCGACGCGCACGGTGGCGAGGTCGACAAGGGCGTCGACGCGGTCGGCTATCAGGCGATCGATCCCGAGACTGATCCTGGCGACGACGCCTACGATCCGGCTCGAGAGAACCCGGCCGTCGTGCTGAACCAGTTGATTCAGACTGTCCGACCAACCGGGCAGATCGGGGTCCCCGGCCTCTACGTCCCATCCGATCCCGGCGCACCCGACGAGATGGCCGCGCAGGGCCGTCTCGGGATCGACTTCGGGAAGCTCTTCGAGAAAGGCCAGAAGTTCGGCACGGGCCAGTGTAACGTCAAGCAGTACAACCGCCAGCTACGGGACATGATCATCGAGGGACGGGCGGATCCGAGCTGGGTCGTCTCTCACCGGGTGGATCTCGAGAAGGCCCCCGAGATGTACCAGAAGTTCGACGATCGCGAGGAGGGCGTCACGAAAGTCCTGCTCGAGCCCTGAACGGTCAGCGTCACCGCGACCTGTGGTTGGCGACGGTCATGATCGGACCCAGGCGCGGTGATGGGTTTCCCGCAGGTGGGCGTGATAACGCGAGATGAGTGCCGGATAGCTGTGCTCGACGGCGTGCCAGTCACAGTGTGGACAGCCGCGTTGGACCGTGTCGTCGGCCGATCGGACGTACCCTGGTTGGGTTCGTGAGTGCCTCATGGGATCGAAATGGTTGCTGTGAGTCTCGGTCCATCCGTTATGACTTTGTTGGCTGCCAGCTGTGTCCAGGCACGACCTGAGGTGCCACCACCACTCGGCCACCCGACGCGCGCCACCACCACTCGGCCACCCGACGCGCGCCACCCACTCGAGCCCTCACCTGATCGCTTTCCTCACGGTGGACAGGGTCGTCTCGACCGGCAGTTTCCCCGTGTAACCCGCTTGGTCAGTACCGAGGGATAATCGGTATGACGCATCGGATCCTACGATGCGTATGTGCCAGTACTGTAACTATGCGTTCACCGACGGCTGGTCGCAATTGCTCCAGTACGACGACGTCTATCAGCGCGCGACTGGTCAGGCCACCCAGTCAACCCACGGCTTTCACGAGTCTTGGGCGGAGCTGCGCGAGGATATCGGCGTGTGAGCGATCTCACGGGAGCAGATCGTCGACGAGGGCGAGTATAACTCAGAGGCATCATTCGGACGCCCAACGTTTTCGCAAGTTATAGAACCACACCAGCAGAACGTCGAGTAATGAGCGAACGGAACATTCGGGTCGAGCCCATCGACCGCCGTGCCGTCGAGGACCAGGAGGTCGAGATCGTCGAACGCAAGGGTATTGGCCACCCCGACTCGATCTGTGACGGGATCGCCGAAAGCGTCGCCGGAGCGCTCGCCCGCGAGTATCTCGAGCGAGTCGGCAAGGTGTTACACTTCAACACTGACGAAACGCAACTCGTCGCCGGCGAGGCCGCCCCCGCCTTCGGCGGCGGCGAAGTCGTCGACCCAATCTATCTCCTCATCGTCGGCCGAGCAACCAAACACTACGGGGGCCAGACGATCCCGGCCGAACGCATCGCCCTCACGGCCGCCAGGGAGTATCTCGAGCGCGAACTGCCACAGCTCGTCTTCGGCGAGGACATCGTGGTTGACGTCAAACTCGGCGCTGGCAGCGGCGACTTACAGGACGTGTTTGGGGAAGAGGAGGTACAGGTCCCGATGGCCAACGATACGAGTTTCGGTGTTGGCCACGCACCGTTGTCGGAAACCGAAGAGATCGTCTACAACGCCGAGCGACGCCTGAACACGGAGTTCGCCGTCGAGAACCCCTCCCTCGGGACGGACGTCAAGATCATGGGCAAGCGTGAGGGCGATCAGATCGACGTCACCGTCGCCGCCGCGATGGTCGACGAACACGTCGCCGACATCGACGCCTACGTCGAGGCCGTCGATGCCGTTCGAGCGTTCGTGGCCGACGTCGCGAGCGAGTACACGGACCGCGAAGTCACCGTCGACGTCAACACCGCCGACGACGTCGAATCGGGCTCGATCTACCTCACGGTCACTGGCACCTCGGCCGAGCAGGGTGATGACGGCTCGGTCGGCCGGGGCAACCGTGCAAACGGGCTCATCACGCCAAACCGATCGATGTCGATGGAGGCCACCAGTGGCAAGAATCCAGTCAATCACATCGGCAAGATCTACAACCTCCTGGCGACCGACATCGCCGAGGACGTCGTGAGTGAGGTCGACGGCATCCGCGATCTCCGCGTCCGCCTGCTCAGCCAGATCGGTCGGCCGATCGACCAACCCCACGTGGCCGACATTCACGTGGTGACCGACGACGACATTGCCGTCTCGGACGTTCGGGCGGATGTCGAGTCGATCGTCGACGATGGACTCGCGAACGTGACCACCATCACCCAGCGCGTTATCGACGGCGAACTCGACACGTTCTGAGCTCGAGGGTACACGGGTCCCACTCGAGGGAAGTGCATCCATTCGTTCGTCGAGAATCGAGGCGGATACCTCAGGGCTTGCCCCCGAGGCAGTCGAGGCGTTGTTGTGCTGGTCAGCTGATCGGCGGATCAGCACTTCTCACGTGGCCCCCACCGTCAACAGTCACCGACCACGAGTGCACGCTGCTCGATCGGTGCGTTGGCAGGCGGACTGAATCGGCTTGGGTCGTTCGAAGCCGGTAATGTGGCTGGTATGCGGTCCCTTCGTCCGAACCGACAATCGTCGAAGGGCTCCTTTCAACGTCCTTACCCAGTGATGTCGGCGGTTTCACCGTTGGTCAATCGCTCGAGTCGCGCCGGATCGATCGCGAAGACCGCCCTGGGTGTCCCGGCGGCAGCCCACACGGTCTCGTACTCGAGGAGGTCCTCGTCGATCACTGTCGGGACGGGTCTGTCGTGACAGAACGGCGGCACGCCACCGATCGCCCATCCCAGGGTGTCCTTGATCCGATCTGGATCGGCCATCGACACGGTGTCGGGATCGGCGTCGAACCACTCGCCAAGGGCGGTTTCGTCGACCGAATTCGCGCCACTGGTGACCACCAACACGAGCTCGCCGTCGACGTCGAACGCGAGTGAACTCGCGATCTGCCCTACTGCACAGCCGATTGCGGCCGCCGCGTCGGCGGCGGTCTTCGTCCCCCGGGGATACTCACTGACCTGCGGATCGAACCCGTACTCCTGGCGAGCGTGGGCCACGAACGTGGAGACACGTGGATGCATTGGTGAGTCATCCTCACGCATATGTTGAAAAGGTAGTGGTTGCGGTGCCCAGCACGTCGAGCCGGGCCAGATGGGAGTCACGTCGGTCGGCGACTATTCGAGCGTGACCGCGACTTCGAGTGGTTCGATTCGTCGGTAGGCCGGCGTCGGTCCTCTGACAATGTTAAATGCCTCGAGCACGACGACCAGTCGCCCTGGCTCGATGGTCGCTCGCAATAGCGGCCCACGACTGGTGATGACGACGTACGGTGGGGCCGCAACCGGTGTCGCGGGCAGGGAGTACCCCGCGAACTCGACGACGTCGGCCAGCACCGCCGGCAAGGTGGCGAGGACGCCCTGCTGCTCGAGGTGCCGACGCAGTGGGGGGACGACGGCCGATCTGTTGGCGGTTTCCTGACCATCCCAGTCGGCGGCGACCATTGCTGCGCAGCTGTCGACCGCCTGCAGGATGTCCCCGTGTTCCCCACGAAGTCGCCGGTCAACTCGGCCCGGGAGCGACACAGTCATGCAGTCTCTGAGCCGACGTCAGCGAGCGATTTCGCGACGGTGTCGCGGTCCGGAAGTGCCGACATCGCTCCAGGTCGGGTGGTCGCCCTCGACGCGACGACGGTCGCGAACCGAAGGAGTTCGGGCAGCGGATGGCCCTCGCGCGCGCCGGCAATCACCCCCGCAACGAACCCGTCACCGGCTCCCGTCGTGTCGACGACGTCGACGTCCAGTCCCGGTTCGGTGACCACGTTCGGGGATTCCCGATCGGCCACCGCCATCGCCCCATCTCCACCCATGGTCACGAACACCGACTCGAGTCCCGACTCGAGTGCGTTCCTGGCGACTACCTCCGGACCCTCACCAGAAAAGCCGATTTCCTGGAGTTCCTCGACGGTGGCCTTACAGACGTCGACGTGCTCGAGGGCGCGCCGGCAGCTGTCGGCGAAGTCGTGGTCGGTCCACAGCTCCGGTCTGGCGTTGGGATCGAACGAGACGGTGCAGTCGGCCTGGCTGGCGCGCTCGAGCAGGTCGAACGTCGCGTCCCGGGCGGGGCCCTGCGAGAGCGTGACGCCACCGACGTGGACCCACTCGAGGGAGTCCAGGGTGTCGTCGTCGACCCGGCCCGTCTCGAGACGCGTGTCGGCCGTCCCATCCCGGTAGAACGAGAACGCCCGGTCACCGTCGTCGTCGTGGGTGACAAATGCCAGCGTGGTCTGGGCGTCGCCATCGGTCTCGATGAAGGTCTCGGGGATCCCTTCGTCGGTCAGCGTCCGCTCGAGGTAGGCCCCGAAGCCATCCTCGCCAACGCGAGTCCAAAACAGCGGCGGGTGCTCGAGGCGGGCGAGCCCGACGGCCACGTTGGCCGGGGCACCGCCCGGGCGACGCTCGAACGATTCGACTGCATCGAGGGCTCCCGGCCGATCCGGGAGAAAGTCGACCAGGGTCTCCCCCGCGACGAGAATTGGAGCGTGCATGCGCTTTGCTCTGATCCGCGTCGGTAAAATCACGCTGGTTCGACGGGGCTGTGAGCTGAATTGATCCCCTGTGAGGATAGTTGGTGGCCGGTTGATAAAAATATATGGCTCAAAAGAAATCTTTCTTTTTGATCCGCAACCCAATCTTCGCAATGGGAAGGGTTTAAGACGAATGCGGTAGTAGCATAGTATGCTATGAGCACGCAAAAAACCGTCCGTCAACAGGCCGATACTGTCGAGGAAAACGGCTTGCGCCTCGAGACCGAGAAGGCCGAACAGATCGTCGATGCCCTCAACACCGAGCTCGCCAACTCGTACGTCCTCTACCACCAGCTCAAAAAGCACCACTGGGTGGTCGAGGGTGCGGAGTTCCGTGACCTCCACATCTTCTTCCAGGAAGCCTACGAGAACGCTGAGGGCGGAGCCGACATGATCGCAGAGCGCGCCCAGGCACTCGGCGGCGTTCCGGTCTCCGGACCGACGAACCTCGAGGAGCGCGCGACCGTCGAGTTCGAGGGCGAAGACGTCTACGACATTCGGACGATGATGGAGAACGACATCGAGATCTACGGGGAGATCATCGAGTCGATGCGCGACAGCATCGAGCTCGCGACGAACCTCGGCGACCCGGCGACGGCCCAGATCCTCAGTGAGATTCTGGTCGACGTCGAGGACGACGCCCACCACTTCGAACACTACCTCGAGGACGAGACGCTCGTGCTCGCGGACGCGACACACTGACGACCGGACGACGAGACGGAACCGGCCGTGGCATCGATTCGCGGACAGCCGGCAGGGGCCGAGGCCTCCAGTACGCCAGCATTCGACACACTTTTTCGTGGTTTCACAGGTGATGTGACGAACGCTGTACTGGCTTCCAGGGAACGGTTTGAAGTTCTCGTGCCCAGAGCCAGTCACCGGCCAATCGTCCGGTCAAACCCACGCCACTAAGACTCGTGAGGACGTACAGCGTGGTATGAATCTGAAAACCCTCCTTGGTGGCACCACTGCGGCGATAGCCGGTGTCGTCCTGGGGAACCGGTATCTGGCCGCCCGAGCCGAGCCACTCGAGAACCCGCTTCTCGGCGAGGAACGCACCTATCGCTGGCGCGGGATGGACGTCACCTACACCGTTGCGGGCGACGAAGACGCCCCGGATCTGGTCCTCTGTCACGGCATCCACGCCGGTGCGAGCAGTCACGAGTTCGAACCGATTGTCGAGTCGCTGGCCGAGCGGTATCGCGTGATCGCCGTCGATCTCCCCGGATTCGGTCGCTCCGATCGGCCGCCCCTCGTTTACTCCGATGGACTCTACGTCGAGTTCCTCCGGGAGTTCCTCCGAGACGAAACCGACACCCCAATCGTCGTCGCCTCATCGCTGACCGGGGCCTTCGCCGTGCAGGCTGCCAGCGACGACGGGCCAGCCCTCGAGCGACTCGTGTTGATCTGTCCGCTCGCGAGTACCGGTGATGAACGGCCGTGGGTTCGGACCCTCCTCCGGGCCCCCGTGGTGGGGACAGGGCTCTTCAACGTGCTCGCGAGCAGGCCCGCGATCAGGTACTTTTACGACCGTGACGGGTACTACGACGACAACCGCATCGACGAGGCGGAACTCGAGTACGCCTGGCAGTCAGCCCACCAGCCCGGTGGGAAGTACGCGCCGGCGTCGTTCGCCGCGGGGACACTCGATGCGGATATCGACCTCGCGACCGAACTCGCCGCCCTCGAGGTGCCGACGACCCTGGTCTGGGGCCGGGATGCCGACCTCGTGTCCCTTCGAGACGGGCGGGATCTTGCCGATGCCGCGGATCTGGAACTGGTCGTCATCGACTATGCGACCCAACTCCCCCACGCCGAACATCCGGAGAAATTCATCGAGTACCTCGAGGCCGCACTCCCTCGGACCGACGGCTGATACGGGTTCGTGACGTCGTTTTTTGGGGTGAAGATCAGCCACGTATCGGCAGCTGGGGCTCCTCGCTCGACAGTCCGTGCCCTGACCAATCGGTTGTGAAGAAACTACTAGTGGGCCCTCGACGATGACCCCACATGGGTCCGATCAACGTCGATGACCTCGAGTGGGATACGCTCGAGGCGGGCAACATGAACGTCCGGCGCAAACAGCTGGGTGAGCACACGAACGGCGAGCAATTGGGGTGCAGTCTCTACGAGTTGCCACCGGGCGAAGCGGCCTGGCCGTATCACTACCACGCCTCAAACGAGGAAGCGATCTACGTCCTTGCGGGGCGGGGAACCCTCCGACTGGCAGGGGAGATGCATTCGCTCAGTGACGGCGACTACGTGGCGCTGCCAGCGGACGAGCGGGGTGGCCACAAGGTAATAAACGACGCTGAGGTGACGCTCCGGTACCTCGTTCTGTCGACGATGTCCGAACCGGACGTGACGGTGTATCCCGATTCCAACAAGCTCGGCGTCTACGTGGGCTCGCCACCCGGTGGCCGTGGCGACCGGGACCTCCAGGGGTACTATCGCATCGATGACGACGTCGATTACTGGGACGACGACTAGGTATCTCGCGTCTCGAGCATGATTGGATGACTCGAGGAGTTGGTCGGGCTCACGTTCGTCGCGGTCATCCGTTCGCGAACCTGACCGGGATAGGCTCTCACTCGGCGCGGGCTCCTGACTCGTGCCCGTCAGTTTGGTGTGCACCCTGTAGGCCGCCACGATGGCAACCGCCAGGGCTACCATCGTGGCGAGGAGGCCGATGAGCAAGGCGGGGAACGAAAACACCATCCCACGAGCTGGATGACGATGCAGAGTATCAGGCCCCCAAGGACGATCCACCCGCCGCGCCGAAGCCACTTGTCCGTGCCTGTGGGTACGGCGGCTCCCCAGAAGAATCTTCTTCCGACGACGCGCGAACGCGAGGGATTCTTGAGTAGCAGGCCGAATGTGGAGGTATGGAATCCCGACGACGACGGATCGTCGCCACACTCTGGATCGGCGTCGCTGCGATCATGGGACTCACCCTCGAACTGGGCGTCCCGACGACCCTCGAGGGAGGCCTGCGGCTGTTCGTCGTCGTGATGGCGCTATTTCTCGCGGTGATGTACCTCATCGACCCGTGGGGCATCATCGACCGGACACATTCGATGGAGGGCACTGAACAGTCCTGACGCCAACCGGAGTCAGGAGAGACACGGCCCCAGTCTCACAGGATTATCGTCGGGCTGCATCGTCGTCCACCGACGAACCGAGAGACGGTTCGACAGACCGGGGTCGAACGCTCCGGCTGGCGACGATACTCCCTATCAGTCACGACCGCCACCGTCCTCGAGCGCCAGGTGTCTTCCTGGCTGCTCTCCCGTGTGAGTCTCATAAACCTCTCGTGGGCGTCCACCACGGACTCCCGCTTGTCATCCCCGATGACGCGCTCGTAGGAACCATCGGACTACATGGACCCATCGGTTCTCAGTATCCACAAGCAGTGACTCGATGACGGCGTCGAGGCAGTTCCGCAATGACGACTCCTCGATGGGAGTGATGGCTTCCACCCGGTTGTCGGGGTTTCGAGTCATCCAGTCAGCGGACCCGATCTATAGGAGCCAGTGAAACGATTGACACGCCTATCGCGACGCATTCAGGCGATAGGGTGTGCAATGACGTTCACTGGCTACTATAGTAACGGCCGGTGGCGTCGTCGTGGAAGTAATAGATTCGTGAATGTTCGAGAAATCGACCCACGATGCTGTAGACGGTGATCCGGGCACGTATCCCCTCGATACCGGGCCGGAGCCGGCAAATGTCTCGCACGATGAGCGTAATCTCGACGCCGGCCATCGACGCCCGGTAACGTTCGCGAACAATGGCCGGATCCTCGAGTCGGTTCATCTTGGCGACGATGGCAGCGGGTTCACCCGCTCGCGCACGTTCGGCCTCCGCGCGAATGCGTTTGCGACGTCATCGCGGCCGTGTGACCGGAGGGGCTTTCGCGGATCAACGACACCGTGGACGACGAGCCCGCCCTCCCATCCGAGTCCGACCGGAAGCAAGGCCATGAACCGACACTCCGTCTCGGCGAAATCGGGTAGGGAGGCCGCCCCGTCGAGCAGTTTCTGTTCGTTATCTCCCCGAACCGAGAGCATGTTCGGCGCGTTCCGGACCAGTTCGAGGACACCGCTGGTTTCAGGCCCCTTCCGGACGAGGTCCCCAACGAAGACGACGAGATCGCGATCGGTTACCGATAACTGCGCGAGTAGGCGCTCGAGTGCATCCAGATACCCATAGACGTCTCCAACGACGGAGGTCGTGTTCCAGTTCGTGCGATCGATGTGCCGATACGCGCCCCCGAATGCGGCCTCGAGGTCCTCTCGTGTGGACGGATCTGCACTCACGGGTTACCTGGGATTTCAACGAATCCCGGATAAAGCGTTCCTATGAGGTCGATGGGCTGGTATATATCGATCCGTAGCCTCGAGGTGAGGGAGTCTTCGGGAGGGGGGTGGGTCGACTCCCGAGTGAACTCCGTTGAATGCCACCGATGTCGTCCACTGGCCTGAACTCGGAACACCACCAGCGTCCGGACCCACAGATTGGTCACGGGTGGACTGGCAGGCAATGCTGGACGAGATGGCAGACACCCGCCGATTGGTAACCTCTCGCTCAGTCCCACGCACTTCTCCGAGATCATCACCGTCTCAGCTACCGCCCGTCCGCTCTCAGCCACACCGGGTAATCGCTCGCTGGAGGCGGCGTCGAACGGACTCGATCCGGTCACAGCAGGCACCGATCGACCAGAGCACCGGATAGTCGACCTGGAGGGACTGATACAGATACGTCGGGGTATCAACCCCGTTCCCACCGGAGGTCATCGACTGGCGATGTGTCCCAAGGATCTCCTGTCTCTTGTCCGTCAGTTCGTCACACCGTCGTTCGAGGACGTCCAGTCTGGCGAGTTGTCCCTCGAGGGCCCCGAATCCCAACCGCTCGAGGGCCGTGGGATCGATCCCGTCGAGTTCGTCGGCAGTGGCCTCGAGCGTCTCGCGTGCGTCGTCGAGGGTGGCCGCTTCCCTGTCGAGTGTCTCCAGAAGTGCCGTTCGAATCTCGACGGCCCGATCGATGGAACTCAGCAACGTTCGTTTGCAGGCCTGATCGAACCCCACGGTGCCGGTGAGCGTCGCCGCCAGTTCCACGTTGAATTCCCCAGCGATCGATTCGGCGTAGCTCTCCTCGTACTCGTCACCGTAATGTGGTGTCGACATGACCGTCTCTTCGAAGGCCTCACGAACGGCGGTGAGACCAGTCGTCGATGGCGAGTGGACCGTGACCTGTGCCTCGGCGGACGGGGTGATCCGACGCCGAGGGCGTTCGGGCGGAATCGACCGCACCCGCCGCGAAAACGAGTCGAAGGCCTCGCGTTCATCGACTGTCTTTCGGCGTTCGACGCGCAGGGCACGACTCGCCCGTTCGAGGACCGCCCGCAGATCGTCGGTAGTGGTCGACGATGACATGGCTCACCCTCACCTCTCGCGAACGGCGATATGAACCCTTATATGAGAGGTATTGTCGGATATTGATCACCCGATAGCGCAGGCGTGGCCTCGCCCACCGTTGGCCTGTCCGGCACGAGCGGACCCGAACGTGATCAGGCCAGCCACTCCTCGGGTTTCGTGTCGTAATCCACGTCGTCGGCAGCGAGGTGTTCGACGGTCTCCCAGGGCACGTCCTCGACCGTCGTCCGTTCCCCGTCGTAGCGGAGCAACTTTCCCTGCTCGTGGACTTCGGGTTCCCGGTTCCGTCGTTTGGCCACCTCGACGTCGTGGTCGTCGACCTCCTTGACGATGGTCAACAGGTTCACGGGCCGGCCCCACAGCTCGAAGACGCGCTCGAGGGTCGCCCTCGCCTGGGTGAGATCGAGCATGATGCCGTTGTACTGGTGACCCAGAAGCAGTTCGTTCGCGTTGTCGTAATTGCCATCGTAGACGGCGATCGAGGGTTTGCCGAAGTTGGTGAACTGCAAGAGCAGTTTCTTTTTGACGTCCTCGGCGTCGACGCTCGCGGCGTGGTACTGGCCGGTGGCGTGGGAGTACTCGTAGGTGAAGTACTCGTTCGCGGTGATGAACTCTTGTGTGAGGAACGCATCGAGGAACGTCACGTCGTTGTGACTCTCGCGGATGTCGACCATCCGATCCCAGCCGCGGGCGAAATCCACGTCCGCAAGCGCGTCCTCGACCGAGCCATAGCGGGCATCGTCGAACAGGTACCGGCCGATCCTCTCGAGGTCACGCTGGCTCACCCGTGAGAGGAATCCCCGGTGCTGGGGTTTGACGAGCGAGTAGTGCCGCCGAGCCAGTCCCTCGGTCGTCAACACCTTCCAGGGATAGCGCTTCACGTCGATCTCCCCGCTCTGGGCGCGGTCGAGGGCCTCGTCGTCGATCCACTCCGCGGGGAGGTCCTCGAGATCGTCGAGCGTCTCGGCGCTGATCGAATCGAGTGCGGTCGGTGGCTCGAGAGTTTCCAGCACGTCGTCGAAGTCCACGATGTCCGTGAGGTTGCGCCAGTTGATTCCCTCCACTCGGAGCAGTCGCTCGAGGACCTCTCGCCGGTTTGTCTTGTTCTCCACGTACTCCCAGAGAGCCATGCCGAGACTGTAGGGATTGAGCCCTGGGGACGCCAGGACCTTCGCCATGTGATCGGCGTAGTTCAGGAACTCGTCGGCGCCGGCGAACCCCTCGTCGGTCATCATCGTCGACTCCCAGTAGGCCGCCCAGCCCTCGTTCATTACCTTGGTCATCTTCTGGGCGGCGAAGTAGTACGCCTCCGCACGCATCATGTCGAGGACGTCACGCTGCCACTCGGTCATCTCGCGAGAGGTTTCGGCCTCGCGGTCGTACTGCTTGCCGTGTTCCCGCACGAACGCGAGGACGTCCGGCTGGGGCTCACTCGGGAAGGACACGTGGTCGTCGTCGGCGTCGATCCCCGCGAGCCACTCGTCGTCGAACACCTCCCGTTTGACCTCCTCGGAGAGACCGAGCTCGTCCAGTTTCTCGGCAATATCGTCGTCCAACTCCTCGGTGGGGCCGTCGACGTCCAGGCGACGGCTGAAGACCGCGTGCTGGTCGATCGTGTCCTCGAGGACGAGGGCGTTGTCGATCCACTTCTCGACTGAAGCGCGGTCGATCTCGGGATCGGCCATGTACTCCCCGATGGCCCGTGCGTGGCGCTCGAGCATGGCGGCGGCGTTCACCTGGGCGGCGTCGCTGCTGTCCCCGGTGAACAGGCCGAACCACTCGTTGTTCGCGAAGAAATCCGAGTGGGCCTCGACGTGGGTGATCACGGCCTTCTGGTCGGCAGTCGTGTTCGACTCCTGGAGGAAGGCGTGGGCTGGGTTGTCGTTGTTGACGATCTCGAACGCCTTCCCACCGCCGTACTGGCCCTGCTTTTGCTGGCGGTCGTACTGCATCCCCCATCGCCAGTGTGGGTACCGTGACTGGAATCCACCGTAGGCGATGAGTTCGTTCATCTCGTCGTAGTCGACGATCCAGTAGTTCACGGGGTAGGGCTCGAGACCCAGTTTCTTCGCCAGGTTTCGCGCCTCGGTGACGGGTTCCTCGAGATCGCTGGCGATCGCTTGCTTTTCGAACCGGTCTGATTCACTCATCGGTCTCACCGTCTGATTCCGTGCGCAGTATTTCGTAGATCGCGTCGGTCACGTCGTCTTCACTGTTGACGTAAGCGACGGCCACGTCATCGCTGTCGTCGAAGTGGCGCTGCACCTCTTCGGCGTGGGTCGCGTTGATCGCGTTTCCGCTCGGCTGGGTCTCGACGTAGGCGTGGAGGTTGGCGTCGATCTCCTCCATCATCGGGATCACGTGCTCTTCGGTGTCGTTGCTCGAGTTCTCGGAGTCGCCGGCAGCGAACACGTAGCGGTTCCAGTCACTCCAGGGGTACTCCTCGAGTAACTCGGCGGCGAGTTCGTACGCACTCGAGATGCGGGTACCCCCACCCGAGCGAATGCCGAAGAACTCCTCGCGCTCGACCGCCCAGGCATCGGCGTCGTGGGCGATGTAGATGAACTCGGCGTTGTCGTACTTCCCGGTCAGATACCAGTCGAGCGGGGTGAACGTCCGTTCGACGAGTTCACGCTTTTTTTCGCGCATCGAACCGGAGACGTCTCTGATGTTCACCACGACGACGTTCTTTTCTTTCTCTTCGATGATCTCCGGGTATCGATAGCGCTCGTCCTCTCGCCGGAACGGGACGTGTTTGATTCCCTCCCGTCGAATCTGCTGGTGGACGGACTCGCGCTTGACGTTCGCCTCGACCTCGGCGATGGAACGCCAGCGACCGCGGTCGTCGGCGACTTCGTCGTGGGCCTCCTCGATCCAGGCCATCGACACGGGAAGATTCTCGCCACGGGCCCATTCGAAGACCTCGCGGGGAGTGATTCCCTCGACCTTGCAGACTTCACGGACGAAGTCCTCGTCAAAGTCCATCGCCAGCTTTCGCTTGAGGCCCTCCTTGAACATTCGCTCGAAGTCGAGCGTGCTGTCGGGCCCCGAACGGGTGAGGTCAGTGAACGGTCCCTCCTTCTCCTCGATCACCCGTTTACCCTTCGGCTCGAGATCGAGCCCCAACTCCTCGTCGAGTTCCTGGGCGAACTCCTCGGGGTCCATCTCGTAGTACTCGTGGTCACCACCTTCCTCACCGGGTTCGCCGTCCTCACCATCGTCCCCGTCCCCGTCGCCGGGCTGGGGCTGGGGCTGCCCGACCGGTTGCCCCACGTCGGGCGTCCCACCGTCACCCTGGCCAACGCCACCCTGATCACGTTTGTCGTACTCGAACGAGGGGAGCGAGACGATCTTGACGGGGATCTGGATGCCGTCCGCGTCACCGCGAAGATCGCCGTACTGGATAAACTCCGAGAGGTCCTCCCGGCGCTTCTCACCCACCTCGCGGAATCGTTCGAGGTCGTCTTTCAGTCCCATGCTCGATCCTCCGTATTCGTCAGTCCCATCGGTAACTCACCTGTCCCATGACGTGGCGACTCGTCAACTCGGCCGACGCGGCGGAGTAGCCGAACTCGTCGACGAGTCGCTCGATCGTCGCCGCTTTGACCCGCGCTGTTTCGGTATCACTCGGTGGGTCATCCCACTGGCGCGGGTCGAAGTCCTCGAACGTTCGACTGACGTCGTCCCAGTCGTGGCTCTCGAGGACGTTCTTGATCACCGGAATCGACGTGAGATCCACCTGATCGACGCTGAAGTCCTCGTCACGGTGCTCCCAGGCGTGGCGGTTGAGTGCCGTGATGACCTTCTCCCGGCGGAATTCCCGCACGCTCTCTCTGGGGAGGTTCGACTCGTAGGCGGTTTCCGTGAATCGCCCGAGGTGATCGATCTCGAACAACTTCATCTTCAGCGGGTCGGGATCGATCTCCTCGCCCCGATCGTTGTACAGCGGTTCGTCGGTCTCCCAGGCGTAAACGTGCTCGACGTACTCTGCGACGGTCGCCTCGTCGACGCGCTTGTCGTACATGATGGCTTCGACGACGTCGCCTTCCTGTCGGTCGTAGATGTGGTTTTTTACGGGGACCACTCGGTTTTCGAACTCCGAGCGCTCGCCGGTCGAGAAGACGGGGGCGTCCGTGAGCCCCTCGGCCATCGCGTTCAGCACGTCCCGGGGCATCACCACGTCCTCGACGGGGAGATCGGGATGACGACGCTCCCTGTCGGTCTGCAACAGGCTGGCGAGCGTATCACGCGTGTAGGTCACCGGAATGCCGTGATCGCCGTCGTGCCCGTCGTCGGTGAGATCGAACTCGTCTTTCTCCCGGCGGGTGTCACCCTCCTGGAGGTACCCCTGATCGTAGATCAGGGCCTTGTCCACGAGGTCGAGTTCCGCTGGGGTCCCCTCCTCGTCCAACCGGGTCACGACGGCGTAGAGGGCCGCCGCCTCGAGGGCGTGTGGGGCGAACTCCCGGTCTCGAAGCCTCCCTTCGGCATCCTTGATCGTCACCGTCACTGGTTCGCGGATCTTTTCGGCGATCTCCTCGTACTGGTCTGCGGTCCACACGGTCGTCTCGCCCGTGAGCTCGCGTCTGATCAGTTCCGTTTCTAGACTGAGGTTCGTCAGGTAGCCAAACTGGTGTTTGTCGAGTCTGCGCTTGAGCGCCTTCAGCGGGTCCATGCCGTTCCGGTCGGCGTGCTGGTTGAGCTGGGCCTCGAGGTCCGGGTTCGAGATGATGAGCATCTGCGTGTCGACGTCCATCGCGATGCCCTTGTCCAGTTTCACCGAGCGCTCGTCGGGGATGTTGAGCAATTTCTGCAGGAGGTCGGCGTGCTGGGCGGCATCCTCGACCACCGTCAGGACGCCGTTGCCCTGCGAGAGGACACCGTCGTAACTGAACGCCTGGGGGTTCTTCCGTCCCCGGGAGTCCAGTTCCTGGAGCATTCCGTGCATCCAAGAGCCGACCAGGCGCTCTTTCGGGCTCCCGTCGTCCTCGGCGTGCAAGACGCCGATTCCGGAGCCGACGTCGACGACGTAGTTCTTTACCCGGAGGTGACGCTCGTCAGCGATGGCGCTGAACAGTCCCTCGGTGCCGTGCTGGCGATACACCGCCTCGAGGTACTCGTAGGCCTCCCGGGAGAACGGGTCGAGTCGGGTGTCGACGGTGATCGGCAGGTGCCCGTCGATGGCCTCGTTCAGTTCCGCGAGCAGATCGTTTCGGATCGGATCCGGAAAGACCGCCAGTGGGTGGACCTGGACGGGACTCTCGTACCAATGATCGTCGTCGCTCGAACTGGGAGTTCCGCCGTAGCTGAGTCCGCGGTCGTCGGGTTCGGCCGTGTTGATGTTCCACTCGAGGGTGTATCGTCTTCCCTCGGGGGTCTTCGAGTACTCACGGAGTCCGTTGACGAGACACCGCTTGAGTTCGGACTTCCCCGTCGCCGTCGGCCCCTCGAACCAGATGATCTTCTCGTCTTTCGCTCGACCGGCGGCGATCGACCGGAGGTCGTCGACGAACTCGTTCAGGACGGCTGTATTGCCGAGGATGGCGTGTTCGCCATCGTTACTGGGGTCATCAAAGAAGCGGTAGCGCTGTGTTTCTTCCCCTTCCTCGATCACGGTTCGGGTGCCCGCCGCCTCGATGGCCTCGAGGAGGTACTTCGAGGCGTGCGATGCGGTGGTGGGCTGCTCGAAGACGCGGTCGACGTACGCCGTGAGGTCCATCGGCTCCTCGTAAGCCTCCTCGAGCGTACGATCGGCCGCGTCGACGTAGGTAGAGCCGCGCATTGCTCTCATCAGTCCTCGATTTCGGCCTTCGCGACCTCCGCGCCAGCGAACTCGAGTACCTCCTTTGCACCGTCGCTGGAGTACCCCTGTTCGATGAGCGCGTCGATCCAGGCACTGCGTTCGTCGTCGTCGACGTCGCTCGCACTGACGAGCGCGGAGAAGTTGATGTTGTGTTTCTTATCCTCCCAGAGTTTTCGCTCGAGGGCGCGACGGAGGCGCTCGTTGTCCTGCGGATTGAACGTGTCGCCAACGCGGGCCCGCCGTGAGACCCAGTTCGAGACTTCCTGCCGGAAGTCGTTCTTTCGGTCCTCCGGCACGTTCAACTTCTCCTCGACCGATCGCAGGAACGTCTCGTCCGGTTCCTGTTCACGTCCCGTGAGCGAGTCCTCGATGGTGTCGTCGTCGATGTAGGCCATGACGTGGTCCATGTACTTCTCGCCCTGACGCTGGATCTCGTCGACGTCGTAGGCCAGGGCGTGACGAACGTCCTCGATCGCCCGCTCGCGGTACTCTTCGCGAACGGTCTCGAGGTAGCGGTAGTACTTCTCGAAGTTCTCCTCGGGAATCGAGCCGTGATGCTCTAAGTTCTCCTCGAAGAAGTTGAACACCGTCAGCGGCGAGAGGAACCCACGCTGGCGATGCTTCGAGTCCATGATCGCCTCGGCGATTTCGTCGCCGATGAATCGCGGGGAGATGCCGACCATCCCCTCGCCGATTTCGGCCTTCTGGGCGGCCTCCTCGCGAAGTTTCTTGACGTCGATGTCGTCGCCCTCGTCGATCTCGCCGTTGTAGGCTTTGGCCTTCGCGAGGAGGTCGACGGTTTCCGTGTCCGGTTCCTCGATACGGGTGAGGACGCCAAAGAGGCCCGCCATCTCGAGGGTGTGGGGTTCGACGTTGATGTCCGGCACGTCGGCGTTGGCCAGCATCTTCTGGTAGATCATCGACTCCTGTTCGTAAGAGAGGACGTAGGGGAAGTCGATGCGCTTGGTCCGGTCGTTGAACGCCTCCATCTTCTCGTCGCCCTTTTTATCCTTGTACTCGGGCATGTTCGTCCGCCCGACGATCACCTGGTCGATGTCGATCCGGGGGTTGTTCTTGGGCTTGATCGTCATCTCCTGGGTGGCGTGGAGGAAGTCATAGAGGAACTCCCGCTGGAGTTTGAGGAGTTCTTCGCCGGAGAAAATGCCGCGATTGGCGTTACAGAACGCCCCGGAGTAATCGAAGGCACGGGGGTCACTCTCGCCGTAAATGGCGATCTTCGAGTAGTTGACGTCGCCCGTCAACTCGGTCTCGTCCTGGTTCTTCTTGTCCTTGGGTTCGAACGTCTCGAGACACTGGCGCTTGTTCTCGTCGGCGACGAGTCGCACGATCTCGACGTGGTTCTCGAGTACCTGCTGGAGGTCATCGTCGTAGTGAGCGAGCAGCTTGTCCATGTAGAACTCGCTCTCGGGGTCCAGGCTCTGCTCGTTGCGAATCGTGTACGGGGCGTCGAGACGCTCGTTCAGGTCGTCGAGGACCCGTTGTCGTTGCTCGAGGGGCAGGAGAACGAGAGGGTCCTGGTTCATCGGCGAGCGGACGGTGTCGTCGGCCGGGTCCTGGTCACGGATGACGTCGCCGAGATTCGTCCAGCGGAAGGTGTACATCCGACCTTCCTCGCGGAGTGTGTAGTCCTCGAAGTACCGGCGAACCTGCTTGTCGAAGTGGGACTTCCCGGAGCCGACGGGGCCCAGCAGGAGTTTGATCCGCCGTTCGGGCCCGAGTCGCCGGGCGCCGGATTTGACCTTGTTCACGAACTCGTGAATCGACTGGTGGATGACGGTCCCGTAGAAGGTATTTTCGCCGTCACCCAGGGGGTCCTCGCTCGCCAGTTCGTACTCCACGACACCGTCGGTTTCGTCGTAGGTGGTGCCGTAGAAGTCGAACATATCAGCGACTCGCTGGTGAGCGTTTCGCGTCACCATCGGGTCCCGGTAGCACGTTTCGAGGTACCAGTCGAACCCGCTGGTCTCGCGGAGATCTTCGGGCATCGATGCCTTGTATTCGGTACTTAGCGTTTCGAGGGTGGCGATGTCGTCATTCATGTGTTGGTGGGTGGGTCGAATTCGCAACCGTGGTCGATGTCGCTCCGGGGCCCACACCGAGTGATGGGGCCGGTCGGTCAACTCGTCGAACTCCCATCGAGGGCAGGGACCGGTGGGCGGCAACCGTTGAGCATGTCATGTGTACACCTGTACCACTCCCGGCGATGCGACGGGTGGTTCATCGGCGCTGTCGACGGGGCGCGGGGGGCACGCGCGAAGTGAATCGATCCGTTGGGCGGAATCGATAGTATTTAATGAGTGTGTATCACAGACACTTAAGGGTAGCCCCAAAAGATATTTATTAGTAGCAATTTCCGGCAGAGACAGTCACGAATATATCTGTGTTATCAAACCACACGGCTAATTCCGGGCCCGACGGCTTAAATGGGGGCCGATGTGACCACCGCCATATCCTCGCGCGCGGTGACTTCGTATCCGGACGGTGAGTGATGGAAGGGCCACCAGTCCGTTCTCGTCTTTGCCGGTCAAACGTGTCCCCGACCTCCCAACCGGTCGCACGAAACTCGAGGCGGAGCCCCCGGGCCTCAAGTCGTGCGGGACCGTCGGTCCCACGCTACCCCCAACGAGCGAACCGCGTATGCGGTGAGCGAAGTAGGGTGGGGTAGTTTACTAGCTCCGATAGTAGAGTGTAAACGCCTGGAGCGGCTATAGCTTTCATGAGCGAATTCGACGCCCTCCCCGACGGCTGGGTCGTCTGGACGGCGGAGGACGACGGCCGGTGTGTGCTTGCGTACCGTCCCGACGTGTTCAACGCTGCTGACTTCCCCGCCCCCTGTCTGCCCACCCTCTATCTCACCCACGGCCGTCGATCCCGCCGCCCGGGTGTCAATCCGGCCGATCAGGACGCAATGCGGGACTGGCACGTCACGCTCTATCTCGAGCCGGAGGTTCACCTTCGCGAGACCAACCGGTTTCCAACGCGTGCGGCCGCCCTCGAGTGTACCCTCGACCTCGCCGACCGATTCGCCGCAGGCGAGGTCGATTATCGCGGCCTGTATCAGGTCCCCCGAGAACGCTACTTCGAGAAACTGGACGAACTCACGGGGTGAGAGAACGGTGCGTTGCGGTCATGTTGAACCCCGAGATTGAGGGCTGGCGACTGGCCGTGACTGGCAATCCAGTGAACCACACGGCTGCCCGACGTGGCCTCGATGATATAGTAGCCACTGAACGTCATTGCACACGCCCTCACGAGACCATGGCGCAGAACCGGTTCTGAGCCGCCTCGCTGTGCGGGTGTGGAAATCGTTTCAATTGGGACGATAGCTTATCCTGCCCCTCGATGCACACCGCCCATACGCTGGTCCGAGGTCGGTGTCGACGTGTCAGCGTGGGTGCGCGCTGTCAGCACGCCGGTCGTCACGGACAGCATTGCGGTGATCATCAGCGGCCACACTCTTGAAATGGGCCCCCTCCATGCTCGTGGGATCGCCAGCGAAACGCGCCCACGGCAGTCTCCTCGCCACCAGTCGGTCTCGAAACCGTGGCTTCGGTACTTCCTCCCGGTCGCTGCCGAAAACCGACGGCCCAGTCATCAATCCCTGTCACTCCTCCAGCGACCGGAGGATACCCCCGCCCAGCCCCTCCCACTCGACGCGATATCCCAGCCGCGAGAGCACGGCGCTCGTCTCCGTCAGACCGTAACGCTCGAGGGCGCGCTCGGTCGTCGAGAGCGACTGGCCGGCCTCGAGATCCGAGGCCACCCGGTCCATGATTGCCGGTCGCAAGAGCGTCCGTCCAACGCGTTCGTGCTCGGGGAAGGCCACGGCCCCACTCTCGAGGGCCGCCTCGCTCACGCCATGGCGCCGGGCCAGCGTTTCGAGGTCGATCACGTCCTCCTCCGGCACGAGTTCCTCGGGGAGGGCAGCCGTGTGATCGGCGATCAACTCGGTCTCGTACTCCCTGAGGACGGCAACGACGTCCTTCACGCGGACCGAGTCGGTGTAGGGGATCGCTCGGTGGTCGCGGGCCTCGATTGCCTCGCCCACACCGAGGGATTCGTCGACGGCAACGAGCATGTCGACGTCCTCGAGGCCCGCGAGCTGTGTCAGCTTCTTTTCGACGTACGCTGGCGTCCAGAAGCCCATGATCTCGAAAAACAGCCGGAAGTCGCCGTGTCGGTAGTCGAACGCGAAGTCCGGGATCATCACCCGCGACCCGGTCTCGAGCGGTTCGGGCTCCCGGACCAGGTCCCACTCGAGGTCGAGCCCCGAAAATCGGGCCGCGAAGTCGGCCTCGACGCCGCTGTCGTAGGACGGTTCGGCGACCGGCGGCGCGTCGGGGACCCGAACGGGGTCCACATCGGAGAGTCGCATTCGTCTTTCCGTGCCGCGATCGTCGATCGTGGCCTCGAGGTCCCAGCTGTCGGCTTTGACGACAGTTCGTAAGAGTCGGGCGAACCGGGTGCCGTACCGTCGCGTCGCTCGGAAGAGCGCCGTCGGTCCGGTGACGACCACCGTTCGGCCACTCGGTGTTCGCTCGATCTCGTACAGCAGGCGTAATCGCTTGACAGCGGACACCAGCGCCTTCGGGTCGGACGATCGCACGCGGACCTCGGTCGCGTCGAACAGTGCCGTCTGGGCCAGCGAGAGGTTGTATTGTGCCCGCAAGCCGTCCGGGTCCCAGGGCACGTCGACGGCAGCCAGCACCTGCCGCTCGTCGAGATCGGCGAACAGCGCCCCGTCGACGCTGGCCGCGTCCAGTGCGAGTCGATCCCCGGCCACTTCGAGCGCCCGCTGGCGTTCGTCCGCTGTCACCACCCCAACCGACTCCGCGGCCTCGAACGTCTGCCGGCGGATTCGTACCGGGTCAATCGGGGCGTCGGTCTCGAACGTAGCCCGACGCTCGAGGAGCGCGGCGAAGCCCCGAACCAGTTTGAAGTCCGCGGCATCGCTCTCGAGATCGGTCAGAGCCGCCTCGAGCGTGGCCCGGGGTTCGCCGACGTGTCCCTGGAACGTGCCGATGACACGAGCGGCCATCGGCCGGTGTTCCCGAGTGGCGAACTGCGGGTGGTATCCCCCGCCGGCCCTGGATACCCGGAGCAGATCCTTGGTCAGCATCAAGCGTGACTGAGATCCGAATCGACAAAAGCGGTCGCCTCGAGATGGCGACGGAGCCAGGCGAGGAGTTCCTCGACCGCCCGTGGTGAGGACAGGACGTGGGACGCGTCGGTGTCCGCCCCTCGGTCGACGGCAATGGCCAGTCCGTCCGGTTCGATCCGTCTGAACGCCGATTCGTCGGTCACGTCGTCGCCGACGAAGAGGACGAATGGATCGCCGGCGTGGCGGTCCCGCAACAGCGAGACGGCGTGACCCTTGCTCCAGTGAACCCGTGGGCCGATCTCGAGGATGGCCTTTCCTCGGGTGACCTGGAGCGTGCCGTTCCCGACGGTCTCGGCGACCTCGTGGACGGCCTTCCGGACCGTTGGCAGGGCATGGGTCGGCACCTGTCGGTAATGCACGGTGGCGGTGAGTCGTTTGTTTTCGAGGCGACAGCCGTCGACCTGCTCGAGGCGATCGGTGAGGCGGTCACAACAGCGATCGATCCGGCTCGCCCGCCTGTCGGCAATGGGGTGGACGGTCACCGATCCGTTTCGCTTGAGTTCGAGACCGTGATTCCCCGCGTAGACGTCGAGACCGTCGATCCGACCGACCACGTCGTTGAGGGCGCGACCACTCACCACGGCGGTCGAGACGCGGTCGGAGCCGCTGAGTGCCTCGAGGTGCCCCTCGGTCGCCTGGAGTGCCCTCGCCCGGGCAGGGTCGTCCACGATCGGTGCGAGCGTCCCATCGAAATCGAAGCAGGCCAACAGGTGTTCGTGACTCGCCAGTCCGGCGGCGATCGCCGCATGAAGATCAGTTTCGAGCACGGGGTCCCCTGCCATTGATCAGACGGGATCGAACAGGTCGGACCGAGGCTCGGTCTCATTTCCCGTTTCGTCGACGGCCCCCATGTGGCGAAACTGTTCGGTCATCCACCACTCGAGGTCCCGTTCGAACACCCGCTCCCTGAGCGCGGCCATGCGTGACCGACGCTCGCCTTGGGGTGCCTCCAGGGCGTCGATGATGGCACTGGCGAGGGCGTCGGTGTCCGTTGGGTCCACGGTGTAGGCCGGGTACCCGAGCCCCTCTGCGGCACCGGCCGCCTCGCTGAGCACGAGAGCGCCCTCCCCGTCGATCGAGGCAGCGACGTACTCCTGGGCGACGAGGTTCATCCCATCGGCGAGTGAGCTCACCACGAGGACGTCGGCGTGACGGTAGCAGGTGGCCAGGTCGGACTCGGTCAGGAAGTCCTCGGTGTAGACGACCGGTGTCCAGTCGGCGGTCCCGAACCGGTCGTTGATCCGATCGACATGGCCCCTGACCCGTTCGCCGAAGGCAGCGTAGGCCGGAATCTCCCGCCTGCTCGGCGTCGCCTTCTGCAGCAACGTCACTGACTCGCGCCACTCGGGCAGGATCTCGAAGAGTCGCTCGAGGGCTGCCAGCCGTTCCGGAATCCCCTTCGTGTAATCGAGGCGGTCGACGCCGAGCACGATGGGGGTGTCCCCGGGGAGTTCGTAGCGGTCACACAGGCGTCGCCAGCAGTCACCGTCACCAGCCTCGGCTTCGGCCGCGTGAGCCGCGGCGTCGACCCCCATCGGGGTGGCGACGACACGCGTCTCTCGCCCGCGATAGCTGGCTGATCGGGTGCCGTGGTCGACCGTCGCCCCCTCGAGAAACGTGTTCACGCAGGCGAGGAAGTCGGTGACGTCCTCGGCCGTATGAAATCCCAGGACGTCGTTGCCGAGGAGCCCGTCGAGCAGTTCGCGGGCGTTCGGGCACGTCCCGAAGGTTTCCGGCGTTGGCCACGGGATGTGCCAGAACTGGGCGAGGGTCGCTCCCGTCGGCGCGTCGTCTCGAATCATCGCTGGCGCCAGGCCCAGATGGTAATCCTGGAGCCAGACGACCGAGTGGGCGTCGACATGCTCGAGCGTCGCGTCCGCGAACGCCCGGTTGACTCGCCGATACCACTCCCGGTCGCCGTCGCGACACTCGAGGTGTTCCGGCAGGTCGTGACAAAGCGGCCAGAGCACTCGGTTGCTGTAGCCGGTGTAGTGGCCCTCGACGGCAGCCTCGGAGAGCCAGACCCGGTGAAGGGTGTACTGGTCGGCCGTGTTCGGAGGGACGGCCACGCGGCCATCGTCGTCGGTGACCTCCCGGTCGGCGTCGCCGTCCCCCCAGGCGACCCAGGTGCCACCGGTCGTTCGCATGACGGGGTCGAGGCCAGCGGTCAGGCCCCCGGTCGGTTTGCGGACGACAACGGTACCGTCGTCGTCCCGTTCGTGTCGGTACGGTTGGCGGTTGGAGACGACGATCAGGTCCGCCGGCACCGGTGAGGGGGTGCCGCCATCGGCTCGTAATTGTTCGGGTGGAGATGACCGACCTGTGGCCGTTTTGTCACCGACGTCGGCGACTGCGACCCGTGAGACCTCGACATCGTCGTCGTGCCGATGCCTCATCGTCCAGCGGTGTCTCGATCCATTCACTGTGCGTATCGTCTCTGTGGTGACGGGTGCCTTGTCCGCCTGCATACCCAGGGCCGTTTTATGCCGTGTGCATCAGGCCGTCTCGAACCCGAGGTCCGAGGCTGTCCGTTCCCTGGATGTTCAGCGGTCCCGCTCTTCGGTCTCTGGGTCACCTGCATCCGCGGTTCTGGACCCAGTTCCACCACTCTCAGGTGACTCGCGCCTGGACGCTTCAGCCCCCTCGCCGTCCTGACGGGGCCGCGCGTCGACCGACGCCCTTGTTCGGCCGTCCGACTCCTGGGGCTGTCTCCTGACCGTGCCGCCCACGACCAGGGCAGCCCCGATGATGACGAGGTTCTTGATGATGTACTGGCCCTCGACGGTCAGTTCGAACGGGAAGGTCACGAAGACCACCTCGGGAAGGAGGACGATCGGGAGAAACGTCCCCGGCATCTGGAGAAACAGGAGCAAGATGCCGAGTCGAATCAGTGGCCGATAGAGGAGACAGAGCCCGATTAGCACCTCCCAGACGCCGAGTATCGGGACGAAGAGCGCTGGATCCACGACGTAGACGGTCGCGCCCACCAGTTCCGCGGCCGGACTGCCACCGACGACTTTGAGGCCACCGAACCAGATGAAGACGATCCCGAGTCCAACACGAAGCGTCGGAATTCCCAATCGTTCCATCCAGTCGGCTATGACCCGATCCAGTCGGTCGAATCGGCGTTTGGCCGTCCGCAGCCGCTCGTCGGCGTTGAGGTCGTCCTCGAGTGAGGTCGAAGAGGCCATTGGTTCTCAACCCAGCTATGGGTGCCGGCAGCAAAAACCCATGGCCAAACGGACAGCCCGCTACCGCCCCAAATCGGCCGATCGTTCGTGACAGTCCGGGGAATCACGATGGCCGAGCCCAACGATCCCGCGACCCGACACCAGGACCGATGCTGACCGCACCCGACACCATTGAGTACTTCGCGGTCGCACACGGTGACATGACCGATCCATTCGACGATCGAATCTCGACCTGCCAAGGCCGGCTCGAGGACGGCGACGGCGACTGTTTGATCCTAGGCCCTGGACCCGCGCTCACCTACCTCGCCGGCGTGCGCGAATCGCCGTCCGAACGCCACTTCCTGTTCGTGATCCCCGCAAGCGGGACGCCGACCGTCATCGCCCCGGCGATGTACGCGGCCGAACTCGAGGCGGCACCCGTCGACCGCTTTCGCTGTTGGGACGACGGTGACGATCCCGTCGCCATCCTCGAGGATACCATCGCGGATGTGGGTGGGCCAACGAACGGGGACGATTACCGCATACTGCTCGACGATCGGCTCTGGACAACCTTCGCCCAGGACGTCCGATCGATCGCCCCAGCGGCGAGCTACGGGTTGGCCAGTACGGTCCTCGAGCCCATGCGCCTGCGCAAGGACGCTCGGGAACGATCGACGCTCAGGGCAGCCGCCGATCTCGCCGACCGCGTCTCGATGCGGTTGCGACAGCGCGGCGAGCGCGTCGTCGGGACGACCGAGCGCGAACTCGCAGCCGAAATCGACAGCCTGCTCGAGCGCGAGGGTGGACGCTCGCCGGCCTTCGATACCATTGTCGCGGCCGGGGCCAACGGGGCCCGCCCCCATCACCGACCCGACGACACGGTGATCGAGTCCGGGGATCCGGTCGTCCTCGACTTCGGCGCGTCCGTCCCGGCGGACCTCGAGGCCGGGGAGGCGCTGTACCCCGGTGACCAGACCAGGACCATCGTCTTCGGCGGTGAGCCGCCAGCGGGTTACCCCGAGGTTCACGAGGTGGTCGAACGCGCCCAGCGGGCAGCTGTCGACCACGTTGAACCCGGCGTCACGGCCGAATCCGTCGATGCGGTCGCCCGTGACGTCATCGAGGCGGCTGGCTACGGTGATGCGTTCGTCCACCGGACGGGTCACGGTGTCGGTCTCGAGGTCCACGAACCGCCGTACATCGTTGGGGGGAACGATCGCGTCCTCGAGGAGGGCATGGTGTTCAGTGTCGAACCCGGCATCTACCTCGAGGGCGAGTTCGGCGTCCGCCTCGAGGATCTGGTCCTCGTCACGGCCGACGGGGCCGATCGGTTGAACACGACGCCGATGGACTGGCAGCCCTGACGGGGTCTGTCGGGTGTTTCCGCCGAGTTTCCCACCCTGACACCGACGAGCTGGGGTGGTGACGCTCACGACACCGAGTAAGGTCGCCATCGCCAGGTTGCGGTGACAGAATCGGGCGCTGATTTGCTCGCTCAGGTGGCCCTGTTGGACCCTGGAGTACGACAGCGGGGCGAACGTCATCGGTACTGCCGAGAACGTGAGTGCAGTCGGCCACAACCAAAAAATCCCACCGGTAACACCCACCACAGTACTGACCTCGCTTCTGGGCGAAGACTGACCGACCTCGAGTCACCACCGTGGTCACTCGACGTGAGGCTTAACCAGTCGGGGTTCGAACACGTGGACATGTCCACCGTCACCCTCATCGGCTCACGCCTGGCCACCCCTGGGACGGAATTCGTCTACCGTGGGGAGGCCGACGGCTGTGCCGGCTGTCCGTACCGGAGCCAATGTCTGAACCTCGAGACGGATCGTCGCTATCGGGTGACAGACGTCCGGGAGAACGCCCAGACCCTCGAGTGTGCGATGCACGACAGCGGGGTTCGTGCGGTCGAGGTCGAGCCGGTGACGGTGACGGCCAATGTCCCGAAGAAGGGGGCGTTCAGCGGTTCGAAGGCGAGTCTGAGCGGTCCCTGTCCCTACGTCGAGTGCCCGAGCCACGAGTTCTGTGAACCCGATGGCGTCGACTTCGACCAGGAGTATCGCATCCGGAACATCCTGGGTGACCCGCCCCACGAGGTGTGTCACCTCGACCGGTCCCTCGAGATGGTCGAACTCGATCCCAGCGACTGATCGGGCCGGCCCCGTTGGGACGACTCTCTCACTCGACTGCGGGTCGGTGTCCACACTGGAACCGGAGTCGGTACAATGGCGGTTTCACCTTCCCACAGACACTTATCGGTACCTCGAGTACGATCGCTCATGCCAACGAGACGAACCTTGCTTCGGTGCGGGGCCCTCGGTGCAGGGGCGGTCCTGGCCGGCTGTCTCGACGAGACCGACGATAGCGATCCAGGTGGTGGCGACGACGGGACTGGAGACAGTGACGGACCCGCCGACGATTTCTCCCTCACCGTCGAGACCGTCCAGTTCGCCGCCCGCGGAAACACCGAATGGAAAGAAGATGCCGTTGGGAACGTCGTCCTCGCCGACTCCGAGGAGCGCCTGGGCCACGCGACGCCGGTCGATTCCATCGACGAGGACCACCTCGAGGAGGTGGTCGGCCCCTTCATCGAGGCGACCGATTTCGATGACTCGCTGATCCTGTTCGTCGAGTCAGGTGGGCCGAACCTCTGTCACGACGTCCTCGAGATCGAGGAGCTGGCGGTCGAAGACGACACCATCGTGGGCCAGGCGACCGTGATCGACACGAGCGAGGCGGATGAAGCGTGTGGGCAGGCACACCTCTACCCCTCGGCGCTCGCCCGCATCGAGATGGATGGAGACGACCGTCTGCCGGAGACCGCCTCGATCACGGTCACCGATGGCTGGGAGGAAACGGCAACGATCGAGGCCACACTCGAGGACGCCCTGTCCCCGGATCCCGAGGATCTGGAGGGGTTCGTCCGGCCCGAGGACGAGCCTGCGACGGTGCCAGCACCGCTCGACTGTCCCGACGATGGAACCGAGCGCATGCCGTCGCGATCGGACGTCACCTGGGGCGAGACGGCTGCCCTCGCCATGCGCGTCGACCGCCTCGCGGTCGAGCGCGGCGAGACGGTGTCGGTTCGAATGACGAACGTCACCGACGGGGAGGTGACCACTGGAAACGACAGCAAATACGGCCTCGAGGTCTACACGGAGGCCGGCTGGGAGGACGTTCGTGTGTACGACGCCGACGAGCGCGGCGCGGCGTACACCGACGAAGGGATCATCCATCCCCCAGGTGAGGGCTTCGAGTGGGAACTGACGATGTCGACCGACGAACTCGAGACCGGTCACACCGAGCTCGAGGTGTGTCCCGACTTGCCCGCCGGTCGCTATCGGTTCGTCTACTGGGAGGGTGACCTCGCGGTGGCGTTCGACCTGGTCGACTAGGCCGGCTGGGACGTGAGTGAGTCGGCCCGGCACCGACGAGATGGCTCGAAACGGACGATGGAACTGCCGAGCAGCCCGGGGCTCGGAACGAGTTGATTAGGCTTCGGACTCTGCAGACGCCTCGTCACCATCCTCGAGCCAACTGCCCGCCCAGCACTCGATTTCCGCGAAGACTGGCTCGAGCGACCGTCCCTTGGGAGTCAGGCTGTAGTAGGTCGCGATCGGCGCATCTTCCTCCATGCGGCGCTCGACGAACCCCATCTCGCCGAGGTCCTCGAGCACCCGCGAGAGGGTGCGGGCGTTGGCGTCGGTTGCTCGCTTGAGTTCGTTGAACCGGTGTTCGCCGCCCAACAGTTCGTGCAACACGGCCAGTCGCCACCGGGAGCCGATCTGGTCGATGGACTCGACGACGGGGCAGACGGATTCGTGCTCGAGGCCGTCGGCGGCCGTCCCCTGGGATCGCTCGCTGACGGATGAATCGGAGGACATGGGACGGCGTTGGTCGCCAACACCTATAGCAGTTCGGAAACTAACCAGCTAACACGAAGTAACTATTATGGCCGACAGGAACGACCACGCCGACCTCGAACGCGCCGCGTCGACGACCATCAGACCGCCTCGAGTGGCTGCGGCGGCTGTCGCCATGGAGTGTACGCTCCGTGATCTTCTCGACGTTGGCGGTTCCACGCTGGTCCTGGGCGACGTTCGATACGTGCTCCTTGCCGAGAGCGTCACGGCGGATGGCAAGATCGACGTTCACGAGATGGACGCCGTCGGGCGACTCGCGGGGGCCTGGTACGCGAGGACCAGCGACCGATTCTCGCTCGAACGGCCACCCTGAACTCGAGAGTGCGAGATGAATGCTTACTCCAGAATGTGTACCAATACACTTCCAATATCGAATTGTTGTCTTCTGGACCCCTTCTCGTATAACTTCGAGTAGCGAACCGTGTCGATCCATACCAAAAGTCCCGTGGGGCTGCCAGGGGGTATTTCGCCTCTGTTCGGTCAGCGACGGACGGGAAATGCCGGGACCGGTGCCTATCGCCCCACTGAAACGAGTGACACCGATCGGGGACAGGGACGGCGGATAGCCAGGACATCGAGACGGTATCCACACGAATGGGGGCTCACGCTTGTCAACCAACCGTCTGTGATGGCTTGCCATACGCTTATCCTTCCGGCTCGTGTACAGCCACGCATGGGCGCACCTGGGGACGAGCACCACATCGCGCTGCTCGCGAACGAGACCAATCGGGTGCTCCTCAGAACACTCCACGAGGAGTCCGGTACCCTCACGGTCCGTGAACTGGCTCGAGCGATCGTCTCCAACTCGGAGCAGGACCCCGACGAGAGGGCCATCGTCCGCCAACAGGTTTCATTGCACCACAAGCGACTGCCCCAGCTCGAGGCCGCAGGGCTACTGGAGTACGACCAGGACCGCTCGGTCGTTCGACGGCATCCGCTAGCGGGCCTCGCCACTGGGTGGCAGGAATTCGAGGCTATCGACGAACTGGTGTCGGAGATCTCTGGAAGCCTCCACGATGAGGACGGAGCGTGCTCGGTCGGCATCATCGACGATCGAGAGGGTGTCTACGAGTACGGTCGGGAACTCGCCGACCGGGCCGAATCGGAACTGTTCCTGATCTACACCGCCGCAGACCTCCTCGACGAGGGGTGTCTACCACACGCACAGCGGGCCATCGACCGTGGCGTCACCTTTCACGCCGGTGCCAGGCGGGAGGACGTCCGGGAGTTCTTCCTCGAGGCACTCCCAGAAGCGACGATCTGGGAACCGCAGGTCGACTGGTTGCACGACACGGCCGAGCCACCGGGGCTCAGTCGATTGATATTCGCCGATCGCGACAAGGTGGTCGTCGGCCTGTGGGACGAGCGTGGCGGCGCTACGGACGCGCCCGGCGAAATCGGTCTCGTCGGTGAGGGCGAACGAAACCCGCTCGTAGTCCTTGTCAGGGATCTCCTGGGCCCCCGACTAGATCACCTGGATTACCAGAGTGCGGATTTCCTGAACGATCTCCCCTTCGAGACCTGACACGCGCCGGTGGTGTCACGTATTGGCGAGCGCCGACCTCGTGGTAGGTGTGTACTCGCCGGTGCAGTGTCGGGACAGTCACTCCGAGCGGGCGTCCTGCGGGCGCAACCCGGAAACGCTTTCGAGCCCAGGATCGGTGAGGCTGGCCGATTGACATCCTCCTCGCCCTGAAGGGCGCGGGGTTTTGCGCCTGCTCATCCCATAATCCGCCGACACTGGGACCCAAGTCATTAAGCCAGGGCCGCCCATGGTGTCAGCCGTGCAAACTGACGTCACCCGACGAGGCGTCCTCGCCGCAACGATTGTGGCGGGCGTCCTGGGTATCTCAATCTCCGAGGCGGGGGACCTGTTCGAGCAATTCGCTCCGCTGTCGGGATCGGCCTGGCGGGCCGCCGGGCGTGAACGCCCGGATTCCCTCGAGAGTCCACACGGGCCCGCGACGGTCACCATCGACGCCGAGGGCGTCCCCCACGTCGAGGCGGAGGACGAGCGGGGGGCCTACTACGCCGTGGGCTACCAGCACGGCTACGATCGACTCTTTCAACTCGATTTGCAGCGCCGGCAGATGCGTGGCGAGCTGTCGGCAGTCGTCGGCGACGTCACCCTCGAGAGCGACGAGTTTCACGCCCGCATGGACTTCCCCGAGGCTGCCCGGTCCACGTGGGAGGGCGTGCGTGAGACCCATCTCGGACCGCTGGTCGAGGCCTACGCAGAGGGGGTGAACGCGGCTATCGACGATCACCCCCTCCCGCTCGAGTTCGAACTGCTCGAATTCGAGCCGAAGCCCTGGACTCCCACTGATTGCTTCCTGATGGAAAAGCAGATCACGTGGTCGCTCACGGGAAACTTTCGGGCGCTTCGACGGGCCGTTGCTCGCGACCAGCTCGAGGAGCCGGTCTTCGAGGGGCTCTTTCCCGAGCGGATGGATCACGACGTCCCGATTCTGCGGATCGATCATGACCACGCCGAACTGCTGGGTGAGGTTCGTGGTGTGGCTGCCGACGGAGCCGACGGTGACCCGGAGAACGCGAGCGACGGGAACGACTCGAACGAGTCGACCGACGCCAGGTCCGCACTCGCCGACTGGCTCACCTCGTTCGAATCAACACCCGGCGTCGGCTCGAACAGCTGGGTCGTCTCCGGCGATCACACGGACGCCGGGACCCCCATTCTGGCCAACGACCCCCACCTCGAGTTGCTGACGCCACCGATCTGGTACGAACAGCGGGTTCGAACCCCCGAGACCGACGTTCGTGGCGTCACCTTCCCCGGTGTCCCCTTCGTGATCATCGGTGCCAACCAGACCACGGCGTGGGGCGTCACTAACGTGGGGGCGGACGTGCTGGACTGCTACACCTACGAGTTCGACGACGAGGATCGGTATCGGTATCGCGAAGAGTGGCGAGAGCTCGAGACCGAGGCGCACGAAATCGAGGTTTCCGGTGGCGAGAACCGAACGATAACCAGACGCCGGACCGTTCACGGCCCGTTACTCGAGCGGGAGGACGAACGGGTCGGGGTCGCGTGGACGGGATTGACCGCCACGCGGACGATCCAGGCCGTCTACGACCTCGGACGTGCCGAGGGCGTCGAGGCGGCCGTCGAGGCGACCCGGCAGTTCGATGCCCCGACGCAGAACCTGGTGGTTGCGGACGCCGACGGCGGGACGGCCTACGTCGTCACGGGACGGATTCCGATTCGGCGGATCGACGGCGAGGTCGTCGATGGGAATCGACTGTTCGACGGCTCTGCTGGGGAGGGTGAGTGGGATGGCTACACTCCCTATGGCGATTCCGACTGGTCCGGATTCGTCCCTTTCGAGGAGAAACCCCACGCCCTGAACCCGGACGTCCTCGCAACGGCGAACCAGCGCGTGGCCGATGACCCCGACCACTATTTGGGTGTCGCCTACGCCGAGCCGTATCGGGGCCAACGCATATACGACGTCCTCGACGACACGCTCGAGGGGACGACGGCCGGTGACACCGACCTGGAGTTTCACCGCGTCCTACAGACCGACACCCGTGACGAGCGAGCCGATCACCTGTTGGCGACCCTGCTCGAGGCGGTCGACCAGTCGGAGGCGGCCCACGAGGGTCGTGAGTCACTCGAGGACGCCGTCGAGACCCTCTCGTCGTGGTCCCAGCACATGGATCGAGACGAACCGGGGGCGTTGCTCTTTGCCCGCTGGCTCGAGCACTACCGCGAATGGGTGCTCGAGCCACTCTTCGAGGGGACCTCTCTCGACGAATCGTACGCACCGAACGACTGGATCGTGGCGGAACTCGAGCCCGGCAGTCCCGTGTTCGAGGCCCACGAGCGAAGCCGTGCGGAGCTGATGGTCGAAGCGCTCAGGGACACCCTCGAGGAACGCGATGCCGAAGGATGGGACGGCTACGGCGACTGGAACACCACCAGCCCGATCAGCCACCCCTTCGGGGCCGAGGCGCCGTTCCTGAATTACGAGTCGCGTGCAGCCGACGGTTCCCGTGCAACCGTCAACAACTACCGAGTCGAGTCCGCGGTGGGGGCGAGTTGGCGGATGGTGTCCCAGCCAGGAGGCGAGGCCTGGGGTATCGTTCCCGGGGGCAATAGTGGCGATTACTTCGACGAGCAATACGATACCCAGTTCGGCCGCTGGGTCGATGGCGAGTACAAGCCGATGCCCCTCGAGACGCCTGCCCCAGTCGATGCGTTCCACGTCGTCACGTTCACGGAGGTCGACGATGCCTGAGGACGACGGGGGCTCCGCGTCCACTGGGTCCGGAACGCAGGACGGGGACGGAGTCACCGAGCCGAGGACGCAAGATGGGAGCGAGGCCACCGAGTCGGGGACACAGACCGAAAATGGAGTCACCGACGGAGGGACCGCTGGCGACGGGGCCGGAACCGATGAGGTCGAGCAACTGCCAGTCGAACCGACACTCGCGCGAGTGCGGACCACTCGACGACTGCAGGCGGTCGGATTCGCCGTCGCCATCACGGTCGGCCTCGCAGCCAGCACCCTCCACTGGGTTGGGCTCGTGTTCGGCGGGATGGTTGTCGGACTGGTCGCTCGAACGCTTCCGCGGGCACTCGTCGCCGCTGCCGGCTTCGGACTCTTCGTGCTGGGTGCCTTCGCGTTCAGTCTGGGCGGGTCGATCCAGCCGGTGGTCGAGATGGCGCCCGTCACCTATTTGCTGATCGCCAGCGCGTTCGGGTTGCCGATGCTCGGGGCGCTCGCCCGGGGTATCGTCTAGTCAGTTCGCTGGGTTTCGGGACTCGAGGCCTCCCTCGACGCAAAAAAAAGACCGACGGTGGTCCGTGTTAGAAGAAGCCGAGCACGTTCAGTGCCGCGATCGGCGCGATCGCTGGGGCCTCTTCGTCGTCGTTGTCGTCGTCGCCAACGTCCTCGTCATCCGCTTCGTCGTCCATCTCTTCATCGTCGGCTTCTTCATCGTCGACGTCCTCGTCATCGACTGCGTCGTCGTCCATGTCATCGTCATCGGCTTCCTCGAGCAGTTCGATGAACGCCACGTCGCCGAATGCGTCGGTGAGGATCATGTGGACGTACTCACCGGCGGGGACATCGGTCGTGTCGATTTCGAACTCGACCGTGTCGCTTTCATCGCCCTCGAGTGTCACTTCCTGTGACTCGACGAGGTCACCCTGGAGTCTGAATTCGACGTCCTGGGTTGCCTCCTCCTCGTTCGGGTTGGTGATGGTGGCGTTCACGAGGATGGTGTCACCAACGGTGGCCGTCTCTGGTGCCTGCAGGTCCTCGATGGTGAACGACTCGAGGTCGGCTACTTCTTCGTCATCGATTTCCTCGTCGTCTACTTCTTCGTCGTCGACCTCTTCGTCATCGATTTCTTCGTCGTCGACCTCTTCGTCGTCTACTTCTTCGTCATCGATTTCCTCGTCGTCTACTTCTTCGTCGTCGACCTCTTCGTCGTCGATCTCTTCGTCATCGATTTCCTCGTCGTCTACTTCTTCGTCGTCGATCTCTTCGTCATCGATTTCCTCGTCGTCTACTTCTTCGTCGTCGACCTCTTCGTCATCGATTTCTTCGTCATCGATTTCTTCATCGTCGACCTCTTCATCGTCGACCTCTTCATCGTCGACCTCTTCCATGATCTCGTCGAGGTCCTCGAGATCAACGTCCTCGCCGATGACGAAGACGGTAACGTTCGCGTTCTCGATCGTCAGATCCTCGATGGTCAACTGTTCGATCGTGACGGTCACGTCTCCAGGTCCGGCAACTGGGACACCCTCGACGACAGCGTCGTGGTCAGGGTCCATGACGACCGGGTCCTCTTCAGGATCCTCCTCAGGAACGTCCTCCTCGGGATCCTCTTCAGGAGCGTCTTCGACGGTCACCAGTGCATCGTCCGTCACCGGCTCACCGTCTTCGGTCACGTACGGGCCATCCTCTTCACCCTCCGTCTCGACGAAATCGTACTCCTGGTTGTCGTTGGTGTCGAGGTGTGGCATCGCGATCAGCGTGTCATCCTCCTCGAGGGGCTCGTCGAATTCGACCTCGACGTCCTCGTGGGTGCCGGCCTCGAGGTACTCGGAGACGCCGATGACGCTCTCTATTACCGCGCCCTCGAGGAGGCTGCTATCGTGGATGGTCACGAAGCCGCCCTCGTCCATCGTGACTTCATCCACGACGACACTCGTGCCGTCTGTTTCCTGTTCACTGAACGTTACGGAGGCAGCTGGCTCGCCCGGTGCCGCCTCGTCGTCTTGTTGTGATACGCTCGCCATATCTGCCGGTGCCGCGCCGGCCACCATCGCAAACCCACTGAGGGTCATCGCGATGGCGACGAGTAGTACCACTGCTGTATTCGATTTGCTCATGTCTATCGTGCCTGAAAGGCATTGGTAGGTTGGAGATATCGAGCATAAACTGCCCCAACGCTTTCGGTCGGTAAGCCACTCCTGTCGACCGTTTCAATTCGTAGGCAGACGCGAATTCACCGGAAACCAGCAATTGTGAGCTCGTTACAATTCGTTACTGGCGTGAATCCGTCGTTGACCTCGGCGACACGAGTTTAATGAACTTCCTGAGATTGCTCCGGCGATTGGGAAACTTGCGGCTCGTGCCCCCGAAGACAGACCAGATTTTCACGCCCGAGTCGCAACTTCGTGATCTCGTCGTCCTCCTCGAGGTCCGCGAGCAGCCGGCTCACCTTGGCTTTCGACCAGTCGACGGAGTCGACGATGGCCGACTGTCGCATGCGGCCACCGTTCTCCTGAAGCATCGCATACACACGGTCGCGATCCGAGAGGACGGACTCGGATTGGGACGACCGATCGGGAGTCGTCGGCCGGTTGCTCGGTCGTCGTCCGATCCAGAGGACCGTTCCGAGGAGCATCAACAGGACGATCGCCAGCAAAGCGACCACGTGCGTCTCGGTGGCCCCGGGGCTCCCCTGTAGGATTGGACGGGATGTGAGAAGTTGTTCCCCTGGGCCATCTAGTGCACGTTCGTTGTGTTGCGTGAGGATGCCCTCGACCGCGAGAGGGAGTTGGGATAGGTGTGTGAGTGAGTGGAGCATGCGAACGAACCTGGGATTGCCGTTGAGGTGGCTGCTTGTCGGCGCTGGGGCGGTACGTCAATATCAAACACCGTGTGTGGACTAAGTATTTTTCATAACAAATACTGTGATAGCAACTGCGGTGACGGTTCTCGTCGCTGACTGGACCCATACGCCCGATCTGTCCACCCGAGATGGCCGCCAGGTACCTCCATTGGGGTGCCATCCACCCCAATAGCCGACCATCTATCCCCTTCTGTCTGGCCCCGCCGCTTGATGCTCCGTGATCACGTCCAGCCAGGCAGTTCCGACCGGGTGGTTCCCACGAGCGTGCTCGCGTCTCGAACCTCGTACACCAGCGGTCACTTCGTGGCTCAGCTGCGAGTAGGGACGGACTACAGCCCCGAGCCAGATCCAAACGATGGGTTGGGTCACAGACCAACCCGCGGCTCACGTTCAACTGACGGGGTAATATCGGCTGTTCAGACTGTGCTGTAAGCTATAGTAGCCAGTGAAACGATTTACACACTCACAAAGCGAGTCGGCGCACAACCGGTCTATCACCGGTTCTGAGCAGCGGTATCGTGAGGGTGTGTGCAATGACGTTCAGTAACTACTATCGGTCGACCGCGCTCGAGGCTGCTCACCCCTCGTCTTCGACCACCTGTTCGCCGATCATAGCGTCAATGACGTCGCCCGTTGCAGGTTCCACCAGCGTCTCGAGCCCACGCTCGAGGTCGACCGCTGACTCGAAACCGATCTCCGTCCGTGCGCGCGACGTCTCGGCACAACTGTGGCGGATGTCACCGGGTCGCGGATCGGTGTGGACGATTGGGACGTTGCGGCCGACTATCCTACGAATACGCTCGGCGAGCGAGCGTATCGAGGTTTCCCGTCCGGTCCCGACGTTGAACGCCGACCCCGTCGTCTCCGTGACTCCGGCACGCAGGTTTGCTCGCACGACGTCAGCGACGTGCACGAAGTCCCTGGTTTGCTCCCCATCTCCCTCGACGGTGATCGGCTCCCCAGCCCGGGCCTGTTCTAGGAACGTCGAGATGACCCCGCTGTAGGGGCCCTGCTGGCGGGGCCCGTAGATGTTGAAATACCTGAGGCAAACGGTATCGAGGCCGTAGAGGTCGTGATAGCGACGGGCGTAGGCGTCCCCAGTGAGCTTTTGTATACCGTACGGTGACGGGGGGTCACCAGTGGCGGACTCGGGGATGGGAACCGACTCGGGATCGCCATACACCGCGGCACTTGAGGCCAAGACGACTCGAGCGTCCTCGATGCGAGCCTGCTCGAGTACGTCGAGTGTGGCCCCGAGATTGATCGCGTTGGTTCGACGGGGCGCAGCCACGCTCTCGGTGACGCTGACGACGGCACCCTGGTGATAGATGAGGTCGACGCCGCGGGCGCCCCGCTGGATCGCCAGTGGGTCCCTGAGATCACCCTCGACCACCGTAACCCCAGCCGGAAGGTGCTCCCGGGAGCCACTCGAGAAGTTGTCGAGGACGCGAACGTCGTTGTGTGGGGCGAGCGCGTCGACGAGGTGGCTGCCGACGAAGCCGGCCCCGCCGGTCACCAGGATCGACTGGTCGGCAATCGGGAACTTCATCGAGCGGGACCACCCGCGGTCGCCGGTTTAGTATGGGTCTCGTACCGACCCGTAGTCGATGCCTACAGGCTCGAAACTCCTCGCGCGGCCACCAGATGAGGCGTGTCCCCCGCCAACAGAAGCTATATGCGCCCCCGTTCGGAACTGCCGGCAATGACTGTCGATCTCGTGGTCACGAACGGTACCGTCGTCACGCCGGCCGGACGCTCCCCGGACACCGGCGTGGCTGTCGATGATGGCACCATCGTCGCCGTTGGCCGCACCGACAACTTGCCAGCCGCCGACCGAACCGTCGACGCCGAGGGAAACGTCGTCGTCCCGGGAATCGTCGACTGCCACATCCACAACCGCGAACCGGGACTCGAGTACAAAGAGGACTGGGAGAGTGCCACCAGGGCTGCCGCAGCCGGTGGGGTCACGACGGTGGTCGGCATGCCCAACACCGATCCGATCATCGACCGGCCCGATCACCTCGAGTGCAAGTTCGAGCGTGGCGAGGCGTCGGCACACGTCGACTTCCAGAGCTACGTCGTCGTCACCTCCGAGAACCTTGATCTGATCCCGGCCCTCGACGAGGCCGGTGCACTCGGGTACAAGATCTTCCTCGGCTCCACGGTCGGAGACGTCCCGCCACCCTCGGACGGCGAAATCCTCGAGGCCATGGAAAGGATCCGGGAAACGGGAAAACGACTGGGGTTCCACGAAGAAAACGGGGAGATCGTCGACTTCTACACCGAACAGTTCCAGGCCGAGGGTCGGAACGAACCGATCGACTTCGCCCACTCGCGGCCGGTGATCGCCGAACGGGAAGCCGTCGAGCGCATGATCACCTTCGCGGCGGAAACCGGGGTCAAGATTCACATGTATCACGTCTCCTCTGGCGATGCCGCCGAGGCCGTCGCCCGCGGGAAAGAACGGGACGTGGCGGTGACCGCCGAAACCTGTCCACACTACCTCTGGTTCACCGAGGACGTCCTCCGCGAGAAGGGCAACGTCGCGCGCATCCAGCCACCGATTCGCGACGCCGGCCAGCAAGCCCGCCTCTGGACGTCGCTCCAGACGGGGGCCATCGACTGCATCGCCACCGATCACGCCCCGCACACCGCCGAAGAAAAGCTGGTCGACGACCCCTTCGGCAACACCTGGGACGCCATCTCCGGATTCGTGGGCCTCGAGACCGAAATCCCGGCCCTCCTGACATTCGTCGACGAGGGCCGACTCACGCTCGAGGAGTGGGTCCACCACCACGCCACACGCCCGGCGGAGGTCTGGGATATGTATCCGAAGAAGGGGTCCCTCCAGGTGGGAACCGACGCCGACATCACCATCGTCGATCCCGACCGCACGTGGACGCTCGAGGATGCCACCACCCTCCACTCGAAAAGCTGCGTGACGCCATTCGAGGGCGAGACGTTCACCGGCAAGGCCGTGACGACAATCGTTCGCGGGGAAGTCGTCTACGAGGACGGCAAGGTCGTCGGCGAATCGGGATACGGTACCCGCGTCGACGTCTGAGTGGGATTCCGGTGACTCGGTACAGTGATTGCCGACCCGGTACGCGCAATTCTCGGTACCACGGGACAGAAAACCGGTTCAGGCATCATCGGCAGTTCTGTCCGGACATTCGGAAACGCCTATATGCTCGTACCCCAGACTACCGAGGACGCATGGAGGAGCGAACGCGGGCCTATCTTCGCGGGCGATTCAAGGACCACTATCGCCGGACGGAGATCACCCCACCACCCGACGCGAACGAACGCGAGTGGGGGTACATTCCCTGGACAGCGGGACCCAAAACGACGATGGTCCGCCACCGATCGCTCCTCGAACTCGGCTCACTCGAGGATTTCCTCGTCCGAAAGCGACCACAGCACGTCTACTTTTCGGTCGGTCGATACCGCGACCCCGGTGCAGGGTCGATGACCGAGAAGGAGTGGCGCAGCTCCGACCTGGTGTTCGACCTCGACGCGGACCACCTCCCGAGTGTGACCCTCGGCGAAGACTCCTACGCCGAGATGCTCGCGAAGTGCAAGGACGCCCTGCTTCGGCTACTCGACTTTCTCGAGGACGATTTCGCCTTCGAAGACGTCGAAGTCGTCTTCTCGGGTGGCCGCGGCTACCACGTACACATTCGCGACGAGAACGTCCGCCACCTCGAGCGCGACCATCGCCGTGAAATCGTCGACTACGTGCGAGGGATCGGCCTCGAGTACGACGAACTCATTCAGGAGGAGACCGTCGCCGGAATGGGTCGAAAGACGCCGACCCAACGCCGTCACCTCGCCGTCGAGGGCGGATGGGGGCGACGAACCCACGAACACTTCATGGCATTCATCGACGAACTCCTCGCTCTGGAGGAGGCGGACGCCCTGGAGCGCCTCCA
>LKND01000074.1 GCA_001564275.1 Natrialbaceae archaeon Tc-Br11_E2g14
CTGCTCGATGTGGCTAACCACCGTCTTGCCGAGCAACAGTCCACAATCCGGGAACCGGGTCCCGTCGAAACGACCCTCATATCGAATCCGGCGAAAGGTCTCAAACTACGATCTGCCGAGCGTAATCCCCGGGAGAGCCCACGGTAGCGGCTCGACGGCCCGACAAAAATGCGTGTCAGTAACTGCCGAACCTAATCGTTTAGCCCCACAAGCAATATGCCTGTAGTGGCCATGGTCCATTGTGGTGTTCATCCCTTGGGGTGGGCACTACGTGCCTCTGACACTTTTCGGTCCCCAGCGATGGCAAGAATCGGGTACTCGGTTCCGAGTTCCTGTCTTCCCCATGATTATAATCACCTAGTATGTGTATATAATACCCTTAGCCATTATGGAGTAGTCTCTTATGCACGTGTGGCACCTGTACAACCATGTCACAGCCACACCGAGCGTCATCAACCGACCGAGGGGCGGGTCTGGCCAGCCCGACCGACGACCGTTCTAACTGCGGCGTGGGCGTGGTGATGAACCTCGACGGGGGATCAAGCCACGACGTCGTCGCGGACGGACTCGAGTTACTCGTAAACCTGGAACACCGCGGGACCACCGGCGCCGAAAAGAACACCGGTGACGGGGCCGGCATCATGCTCCAGACGCCCGATACGTTCTTTCGGGACGTGCTCGAGGTCTCCTTGCCATCGTTGTATGCGGCTGGCTCGTTCTTTTTCCCACAATCAACGACAGCGCGTGAACGACTCCAGGAGACGGCCGAATCCGTCCTCGACCGGTACAATCTCGAGATCCTTGCTTGGCGGGACGTGCCGACGGACAACGACGGCCTCGGAGCGACCGCGCTCGAGTCCGAACCGGACGTCTGGCAGGGGTTCGTCGCACCTGTTGACAACATCGACCGCGAGTCGTTCGATCGACGTCTCTACGTCGCCCGTCGTGCGCTCGAGAATCGAATCGAGTCGGCAGGCCACGAGGGGAGCGACCGATTTTACGTCTGCTCGCTCGATTCGAAGACCGTCGTCTACAAGGGCCTGCTCAAGGGTGAGCAGGTCGCCAGCTACTACCTCGACCTGACCGACGAACGCATGGAATCGACGTTCGTGATGGTCCACGAGCGCTTCTCGACGAACACCCTCGGTGCCTGGCACCTGGCTCACCCATACCGAAACATCGTCCACAACGGCGAGTTCAACACGATCCAGGGTAACGTAAACTGGATGCGAGCCCGCGAGACCGACCTCGAGAGCGACGTCATCGAGGACTGCGTGGCGACTGGCGGCGCAGCTGGCGCGAGCGGAGAGCATCAGCGAGCGATCGACACCGTGAAACCAGTCATCAACGATCCCGAGCAGTCCGACACTGCGAGCGTTGACAATGCGCTCGAACTCCTCATGCAGGACGGACGGGACCTCGCCCACGCCCTGCGGATGCTCGTCCCCGAGGCCTGGCGTGGCGACGAGGCCATGGACCAGGCCCGGAAGGACTGGTACGACTTCCACGCATCCCTGGTCGAACCCTGGGACGGGCCCGCCCTGGTGGCGGCGACCGACGGTGAGCGCGTCGGTGCGGTCCTCGACCGTAACGGGCTGCGGCCGTGTCGCTACGACGTGACCACCGACAATCGATTGATCGTCGCCAGCGAGGCCGGCGCACTCGAGACCGACCCCGAGAACCTGGCCGAGCGAGGTCGCCTGCAACCCGGCCAGCTGTTTCTCGCTGATCCGAACGAAGGGCGAGTTATTCCCGACGAGGAGGTCTTCGATGACCTCGTCGACGACCGGTACGGAGAGTGGGTCGCCGACAATCAAGTGCACGTCGACGATATCGTCGAAACCGACGAGCGTGCGCCACAGCAGTCGGTGCCCACACTCAGACCCCACCAGGCCGCCTTCGGCTACACGTTCGACGAACTCGAGAACATGATCGAGCCGATGACCCAGAAGGGGAAAGACCCCGTCGGCTCGATGGGCGACGACACACCGCTGTCGGTATTGACCGAGTTCAACCGCCCGCTGTTTTCGTACTTCAAACAGCTGTTCGCACAGGTGACGAACCCGCCCCTGGATTACATCCGCGAGGAACTCGTCACCTCGATGGAATCCCGCATCGGCCACCAGCGGAACCTGCTCGCGGAGTCGCCCGAGCACGCCCGCCAACTGGTCGTCGACTCGCCAATCCTCACCGACGCCCAGCTCGAGGCGATCCGTAGCTGTGGGCAAAACGGGCTTACGGCGACGACAGTCGACATCACGTACGACCGCTCGGTCGTCGACGGCGACGGTCAGGCGACAGGGCCAGCCCTGCAAGCGGCCATCGAGCGCGTTCGTGCGGACGCCGAGGCGGCGATCGAGGACGGCCACGATATCGTGGTGCTCTCGGATGCCACCGTCGACGCCGATCGGGTACCGATTCCCAGCCTGCTCGCAACGGGAGCGGTTCATCACCACCTCGTTCGCGAGGGCCTTCGCAACCACGCGGGTATCGTTCTCGAGTCCGGCGATCCCCGGACGGTTCATCAGTTCGCGACCCTCGTCGGGTACGGCGCCGACGCGATCAATCCGTATCTCGCCTACCAGACAATCGAGGACGTGACGGCTGGGCCGGACGGCGCGGACATCGAGGTCGCCATCGACGCCTACGTCGGCGCGGTGGAGGACGGTCTCCTGAAGACGATGGCCAAAATGGGCATCTCGACGGTGGAGAGCTACCAGGGGGCCCAGATCTTCGAGGCCGTCGGGCTCGACTCCGCGGTCGTCGACGAGTACTTCGATGGGACCGAAAACCGCACTGAGGGGATCGGCCTCCCCGAAATCGAGGCCGACGTCCTCGAGCGCCACGACAAGGCCTTCGGCGACGATGAGGTAAAACTGGATCGGCAGGGCGAGTTCGAGCACCGCTCGGGTGGCATCAACCACCAGTGGAACCCACAGACCGTTGGGACGCTCCAGCAGGCCGTTCGGTCGGGCGACTACGAACGCTACACGGAGTACGCAGCCCAGATCAACGACCAGGCCACGGAACTGCAGACGCTTCGCGGTCTCCTCGAGTTCGATTCGGACCGGGAACCGATATCGATCGACGAGGTCGAACCAGTCGCCGATATCGTCCAGCGATTCTCGACGGCAGCGATGAGTCTCGGCAGCCTCTCACCGGAGGCCCACGAGAACAACTCCATCGCGATGAACCGGATCGGCGCCAAGAGCAACTCCGGCGAGGGTGGGGAACCGCCCGAACGCTTCGGAACCGAACGCGAGTGTAACGTCAAGCAGGTCGCCTCAGGGCGCTTTGGCGTCACGAGCACGTACCTCTCGAGTGCCGACGAGATCCAGATCAAGATGGCCCAGGGGTCGAAGCCAGGCGAAGGCGGTCACCTCCCGGGTTCGAAGGTCAACGAGATGATCGCTCACGTCCGCAAGTCCACCCCTGGTGTTGGGCTCATCTCGCCCCCACCACTCCACGACATCTACTCGATCGAGGACCTCAAGCAGTTGATCTTCGATCTCAAGGCAGCCAACGAGCGCGCGGACATCAACGTCAAACTCGTCTCCGAGGCCGGGATCGGCACGATCGCCGCCGGCGTTGCCAAGGCCAATGCCGACGTGGTCCACATCTCGGGGCACTCCGGTGGGACCGGTGCGTCCCCGCGGACGTCGATCAAACACGCGGGGTTGCCATGGGAACTTGGCCTCGCCGAGGCGAACCAGATGCTCTGTGCGACCGGCCTCCGCGACAGGATCCGCGTCTCCGCGGACGGCGGGATGAAAACCGGGCGCGACGTCGCCGTCGCTGCCCTCCTGGGTGCCGAGGAGTACATTTTCGGCACCGCCTCCCTCGTCGCTGAGGGCTGTGTCATGGCCCGACAGTGTCACAAGAACACCTGCCCCGTCGGCGTCGCCACTCAGCGGGCGGACCTCAGGAAGCGCTTCCCCGGTGAACCGGAACACGTCATCAACTTCATGACGTTCATCGCGCAGGAACTCCGTGAGATCATGGCCGAACTCGGCTTCGCCAGCGTCGAGGAGATGATCGGGCAGGTCACCGTCCTCGAGCAGCGAACCGACGTCGACCACCCGAAGGCACGGACGGTCGATCTCTCGAGCGTGATCGCCGACCCGGCTGGCGACGTTCGCAGGAAGATTCGCGAGCAACACCACGAACTCGCGGACCACCTCGATCGGACGCTCATCGAAGAGGGTCGCGAAGCGATCGAGGATCAGCGCCCCCAGACGCTGTCGACCAGCATCTCGAACGTCGACCGGGCGGTCGGTGCGATGCTCTCGAACCGGATCACGAGTGCCTATGGGGAGAACGGCCTCCCCGAGGACACGCTGACGATCGACCTCGAGGGCACGGCCGGGCAGAGTTTCGGCGCGTTCCTTGCCAACGGCGTCTCCCTGCACCTCGAAGGCAGTTCGAACGACTACGTCGGCAAGGGGCTCTCGGGTGGGAAGATCACCGTTCGGACACCCGACACCGCCGGTTACGATCCGACCGCGAACGTAGCCATCGGCAACGTGGCCCTCTATGGAGCGACCGGCGGCGAGCTGTACGTAAACGGCGTCGCCGGCGAACGGTTCGCGGTTCGCAACTCGGCGGCGAAGGCCGTCGTCGAGGGCGTCGGGGACCACGGCTGTGAGTACATGACCGGTGGCGTCGTCGCCGTTCTCGGGGACACCGGCACGAACTTTGCAGCCGGGATGTCAGGCGGCGTCGCCTACGTCTTCGACCCCGACGAAGAGTTCGAGCGCAAGGCAAACACCGGCATGGTGTCGCTGTACAATGACCTCGACGAGGCAGACGAGTCCATGCTTCGACGGCTGCTCGAGAATCACGTCGCCTACACGGGCTCCGAGCGTGGGCAGGAACTCCTCGAGAACTGGGCGACGGCGACCCAGGCATTCGTGAAGGTCATGCCCGACGCCTACCATCAGGCGATTACCGAGGACGGGCGTGAGGACGTTCGTGCGGAACTCCCCGGGACGCCCGAACCGGAAGTCCCAACCGATTCAGCGGAATACGCGGCGAGCGACGACTGAAACGGGTTTCTATCGGCTCCTCCGGGGGGTAGGCGCTTCGGTACCTGCAATCACCGGGAATCCGTTACGACGAGTCGGACCAATTGGTTCGATCACGGATCGGTGAACTCCTCGGGCCCACAGCCCAATGAGCGGTGTGGACACCGCTGACAGTGCGCCCCAGGCGTCGTCTCCATGTACGTCGGTGTCTCGAGTGTCTCGAGACGGTCCTGAATCCGTCCCCACGCCGGAATGGTTTCGGGGGTGCGGAGCTCGACCCGGGGGCCATCCACGGGCCCGACGTACACGTATCCAACCGCGTCAACTGGGCTGTACATCTCCTCGTAGGCGCGACCGTAGAGGGCGAGCTGTGCGGCTCGATCGAGCGGAATTCGCTCGGCGGTCGCCTTGTAATCGAGTAACACCAGGTCGCCAGAGGGCGTCCGTCGAACCGAATCAACGACCCCAACGACCGACCCCTCGAGACCGAGGACATCGTCCAGACGGAACGGAAGCTCAGCAGCCAGTTGCGTCCAGGTGTGAACGAACTCACCGCCGTCGGCGGTGGTAGCCTCGAAGTAGCGATCGACACACGCGTGAACCGGCTCCTCGAGCGTCGATCGTCCGCGAGCGAGGAGCCGACGGGTGGCGGCACGTTTCCACGCGCTCCGTGTCCGGTGCTCCCGGTAAAACGCCTCCTCCGCCACGTTGTGGAACACAGTGCCTACGAGCCGGTTGTCGGGCGTGTGCGTTGTCGGGCCTGAATCCGAGTCCGAATCCAGTTTCGACCCCCCCTCCACCGCCCCGAGAACACCACTCGGATCGTCAATCGCCCCGACGACGTACTCGAGGTAGTGCTTTCGCGGGCACGCCGCATGGGTCTCGAGTGCGCTGTAGCTGTGGCGGAGTGCGGGGCCGTTCATCGCGCCCGTCTCGAGTGACGACGCTGAGAGCCTGGCAGCTGACGGGTCGATGGCTCCCAGATGGCGGCCAGTCGGCGGCTGATCCGGAACCGCGAACGCCGCGTCCGACACCGCCAGGAGCGTGCCTCCTCGGAGGAGTCGTCCGAGATCGTGACTCACCGCGAGGGCGTCTCCTGGCTCGAGCCGATCCTGACCGTGGATGCCCTCGTACGTGATCGTCGCCGTCGACTGTGGCGTGGCGGTGGCGATGGAGGCCGTGACCTCACAAACAGTCTCGGGATAGCTGGTGCGAACGCGCTCGACGGCCCCACGCAGCGTCGACCAGAGGTCCATGCGCTCGCCGGCCGCCGACCACTCGATCGACGGTGGCAGACACTTGTCGACGAGTTCGGTCCCGAGACTATCGTCGCCCCCACCGTAATCGTGGTCCGCGCCGAACAGATAGAGATGGTTTTCCGCCCGGGTCAGCGCGACGTGGAGGACGCGCCAGGATTCGTCGACTGGCGATCCGGCGAGATCCGCCGTGAGCGGCGACGTCACGTCGCCCTGCAGGAGTGCCGTCAACATCCGATAGCGGGCGCTCGCGGCGTAATCCGGACGCACGCACCACTCCTCGTCTGAGAGGTAGGGGACGAGAACGGTATCGAACTCGAGTCCTTTCGCCTGGTGAACCGTCATCACGTCGACGGCGTCCGCGGATTCGGTGCCCTGGGTTCGATCCCTGGAGCCGCCCTCGAGGTAGCGTTCCAGGGCATCGACGAACGCTGGCGAGACCGAGCCGAGCACGTCGTCGCCGTGGAACGATTCGGCAAAGTGCTCGATGCGCTCGAGTTCCTGGCGCTCGTCGGGTGTGAGGAACCACGCGATCTTTGTCCGGTCGAGAAACCGCTCAATGAACGCCGCCGCTGGATCGGCCTGGATCTGTGCAGCAAGCGACCCGAGGTCGCGGCGGGCTCGAACCAGCCGCTTGGGTTCGTCCAGTGACTCGAGTAGCGTCGGGTCGTCGACACTCCGTACCGGATCGCGTTGGTCGACAGCGTCCGACGGGTTCCCGTCCCCCGGGTTGAGGGTCGTGTCCGCAGGCGATTCTGGCGCATCGATTTTCCAAAACCCGGCGGCGAGGCCACGGTCGTGATCGGCCAGTCGCGAGAGGTCCGATTCGGGTACGCGGTACCGAGACAGGAGCACTCGTCGAAGGTGGACGTCACCACCCGCGTCTGACTGGTCGTCGGTGAGGACACGCAGTGCGGAGACCACCGTTTGCATCCCCGGGGAGAGCGACCCACCGGCCCTGCCGGAACGCTCGAACGGAATCTGGCGCTCGGCGAGTTCCTCCGCTACGGCATCGCCCTGGGCGTTGGTGCGCACGATGACTGCAATGTCGCCGGGAGCCCGCTCCGGAACGTGGGTTGCGGTTCCGTTGAGCAACTGCGCCAGGACGACGCCAACCTGTTCGGCCGTGGGTCGACTGATCGTGTCCGACTCGACGGTCAACACGCGCGCCGGCGGGTCAGTTTTGTCATCACCGTCGCCCCCATGGTTTCGCTCTCGCAACGTTTTCGACTCGCCGCCACTGTAGACACACTCGTTCGTCACGTCGAGGATCTCCTGTCTGGATCGGAAATTCGTCTCGAGTTCGATCCGTTCGTGGTTGGGATCCTCGGCACCGAGCGTCGCGAGCCCTCGTGGATCCGTGCCCCGCCAGCCGTAGATCGACTGGTCGGTATCCCCGATAGCGAGCAACGAGGGACCATCTTCGTCGGCCGTCAATGCCTCGATGAGTCGCCACTGCACCCGATCCGTATCCTGGAACTCGTCGCAGTAGACGTCTGCCCACTTGCCAATGATGTCCTCGGCCACCGACTCGTCCTCGACCAACCCAGTCGCTGTGCGGACCAGCTCGTCGAAGTCGAGCGCTCCATCGGCCTCGAGCTGGTCGCGGTAATCGGCGTAGATCGCGGTATAGTGACGCGCCTGCCGGAGAAACTCGACGTAGTGCTCGAGTCGCCCCACCGGCGTCTGTTCGATGGTGTCCGTCGCCTGGCGCCACACTTGATTGCAGAAGAGCACCCGGGGAAGTTGTTTGGTGGTCGGATCGTCCAGGTCGAGTCGCTCTCTGACTCTGGTCACACACCGCTGGAGCGTTTTGAGGTACGTATCGACCTCGCGAACGACTGGTTCCTCACGGAACGGCGCTGGTGCTTCGGCGATCTTCTCCCGGCAGAACGTCAGGAGCGTGCCGTACTCGATGAGCCCCTCACGCGCCTCCTCGAGATGCTCCTGGGTCGAAAAGTACCGGAGCGCTGGATTGTCGAACGACAGCGACTCGTCGGCCTCCCGTCGCAACCAGAGGAGAAGTTGCTCGAGCAGGTGCAACGTCCGCTCCGCTGGAAGCGCCGCCTCGAGTTGCTCGGGGTCGACGTTCTCCCGGCTCATCGTCGCGACGAATCGGTCGATACGGTCGACGATAGCTCCAGGTGTCGCCGCTTCCTCCCCCGGGAGGTCAGTCGCGGCGAAGTCGTAATCGCGCTCCGAGAGCAATCGGGTGAGGGTGCGTCGACGACCCCGTTCGGTGACGACCTCGAAAGACGGTGACAACCCGAGGTAGTAGGCGTACTCCGAGACCAGCCGATAGCAAAGCGAGTGGTAGGTGTAGACGTCGATGGCGGCCGCCGTCGAAGGATTGAGTCGATCGGCGATTGCCGATCGAACGTTCGAGGCGGCTTCGTTCGCGAAGGTGACGACCAGTACGTTCGCTGGATCGACTGCACCAGATTCGATCGCTCGCTCGAGACGCATGATCATCGTCGTCGTCTTACCTGTTCCCGCCCCGGCGTCGACCGAGAGACTCCTGGCGTCACTTTCGATAACCGCCCGCTGGTTCGGCGTTGGGGAGACCTCGGCTGAGGATGGGGACCGATCAGTCATCGATCCCCACCTCCGACTCGAGACGGTCGCCACAGCAGATGGCGAACGGACACTCCGGGCAAGCCTCGGCCTCGATGTGTGCCCAGTCCGTGCTCGGTGACGTCCGCGGATCGTAGGGGCCGTCGACCGCGTCGGCCACGATCGCTCGAAGATAGCGGTCGACGGCCCGGTTTCGATGTTCGTGGGTCCGTGCGAACGTGTGGTGATCGATGTATCGATCGGTCAGGTCCACGGGTTCGACCGTCGTTTCCACCGTTTCGCTCATCCAGTCGACGGTCGTTGCCGACCGGTCGAGCAAGGGAATGACCACGTACCGACAGGTGCGGACCGACTCGAGTTCGAGGTGGTCGCGTAGGGCCCTGAGCCCTTCAAGCACGGCGGCCGTTTCGAGGAGGTGTCCGACGAACTCGGGATGGGTCTGGTCGGAATCCTGATCCGTGTGTTCGGTGAATCGTCGGGCAACCTGGCCGTCCCACTCGTCGTCGTAGCGGAGCGAGCCGAGGGTCGCCGGGCTGGCCAGGAACCGAACGCCCGTGAGCGTCGAACCCGATCGGAACGCGTAATCGACCGGTGCCGTGATAGTGACGGACTCGAACGTCGCCTCGAGTGGGAGATCTGGCCCAACCAACTCACCCTTCACTCCGCCAGCCCGCGTCGCTGAGAGGGCCTCCGCGTGCGCACCACCGACAGCCTCGACGTAGGCACCGACAACTGCCTCGAGACGGCGACGTTCGTGGGCCCGCTGGGCCGTCGAGTGGAGCCCAAGCTGCTGTTCGGTCCAGTCCTTCGCCAGGCTGCTGCGGGCACGTGCCGCCAGTGAACTACCGTGTCGGAGGGCCTCACACAGCGCTCGGCGGAGCAACCCGAGCCTGTCGTCCTGAACACGTTCGTCGGGGTCGAGATCGTCGATGTGGGCGAACTGGAACCGTCGAGGGCAGTGGAGATACGCCCGTACCCCTTCGATCGGAAGCCGCTGGTCGCCAGTGTGTTCACTCACCGTCTGACCTCCCCCGCTGCGAATTCGAACTGGGTGCGGACGGCCTCCCGAAGGGTCTCATCGACGGCATCGTCCTCGAGAACCAGCGCGAGTTCCTGGAAGCGTTCCTCGACGGGCCCGAGATCCGCCGGGTCGCCGGTGGACGCGCGTCGTCGCAGCGTCTCGAGTTCCGCCCAGGGTTCGGCGAGCAATGCTGTCCGCGTTCGGTTTGGACCGTCCACGAGTCGACCACTGGACGCTGGTTGCACGGTTTCGAGATCGATCGACTGGTCGGCCTCGAGTTCACGGACGAATCGCGAGACGGCTCGAGTCCGTCGTAACCCCTCGAGTTCGCGCTCGAACGAGCAGAAGTAACACCGGTCGGTTGCCGCACTGGCCCCGAGGGCCAGTCGACGCCGCGAGCGCTCGACGTGATAGCGTTCGAATCGGTCGACCACAGATGCCGGGTCAGCGATCGTTGCGAACGTCTCGAGGGCCGCGATTGATGGATCCGTGACAGCGGGAAAGTCGGGCATCGATCGGAGCCATGCGTTTGGGAACAGAGCCGTGAGAAACTGCGAGCCCGGGTATGCGTCGTCGATACAGTCGAGCAGGAAGACCACCGATCGGCTGTCGTAGGCCAGGTCGTCGACCGTACAGACCGCGACACCACTTTGAGCAGCATCAGTTTCAATCTCGTGGACGTGTGGGGCGTCGTACTCGATCGCTCGGCGAACCATCCGTGCGAGTCCATCCCAGTCGGGAGCTACCAGATCCGTCGCCTCCACGAACCGGGCCATCTCGAGGATGCGTTCGACGCTGTCGAACTGTTCGCGGGCCTCGGCCCACGACGCCGCGCGGGCGATTCGATCCTTGCAATCCGTCTCCACGATCCACTCCGCAAGCGTTGAGACGACCGATCGGCTTCGGACGCGTTCGAGGGCGTCCAGGGAGGCCCGCGCACCGATTCGGGTGGCGACCTCGCTCTCGAGGTCCGTGACCGTCCCTCCAGCTTCGAGCGTCGCCTGTGCCAGGATCACCGCGTACAGTTCGCTGACAGCTGGGTCGTCGGCCAGCGACGGGGTGCCGACGGTGGCAGTCTGTACGTCTCCCTCACGCAAGCGCCGTCTGGTGGGCGGAATTCGTTCAGGTGCCGGGACCGCAACGGCAATTTCACCGTACTCGAGGTCAGTCCGGTCACACAGGGCATTGATTTCGGCGGCGACGACAGCCGTCTGTTGTCGGGCAGTCTCTGCGTGGAGTCGATAACCGTTGACGTGCTTGCCCGGGGACCGTCTTCCATCGACCCCATCAGCCCCACTAGTTCCGGTGGCGAGAGCCCGCACGAGGGGACGAGTTGGCTGGGTCCCCCCCGAGTCTGCCGGGATTCGAACGTCGAGGGACGGTGCTACGCTCTCGAGCGAACCCGGCTCGACGCGGGTGCGTTCAACACTCGCGTGGCGCTGGCCCACACACACCAGCTCGGCTGTTTCAGTCAGCGCGGCGAGATAGCGACGGTCGAGCTGGCGACACTCCTCGAATTGCACTGCGAGCACAGCATCGAAGGACTCAGTGACACGGGCGCGAAGGCCATTAACGTCGTCCTCGAGGAGGGCCACCGTTCGGGGGATCACGGCTGCCCGCTCGACGTATCCTCGGGACTCGAGTTCCGCGTGGAATCGGTCGTTCATCGCGAAGAGGAAGTCGAGACAGGGGTGACAGTCAGTCGAGGGCGTGACATCCTGTCTGGTGACCTCGAGCAGGAGTTGGCCGACGTCTCTGGTAAATCGGTCCTGATCGCTGGCTTGCTCGAGATACGGTGGGACGTCGCGACTCGCGCCGTCGATCACGAGCGAGATGAGTTCGATCCGTTCCTCGTAAGCCAGCCGCTCGAGTGTCGGGTCGTGTTCCTCGAGGACCTTCGAGGCGTGTTCTGGGAGGGATTCGACGCGTGGGCTGTGCGGCCCACCGCTCTCGACGTCGACGGCCGCGAGCGCTGCTCCCAGGGCGTCGACCCCAGCCGGGTGGCGTTTGAGCACCAGGACGTTTTCGGGGCCGACGTCCGACGCGAGGGCAGCGTACTCCGCAGTGATGACCTCGAGGACGTCCACGCGGGGCTCCTCGCAGGCGACGAGGGTTCCCTCGAGTGACGGGGACGAGCGAGGGGGTGGGGACCCAGGCATTGCCACGGACTACTGGCGGTATGATACTTATACCTGTGTCCGAACGACCGGCTTCGGCCAGATTCATGCGGTTCGTGGTGACGTGTTCCCGGGGATTGGCCGTCCATGGTCGGCAATCGTTGGGAGCGAGGACAGTAACCAGGACATCGGAGGTGGCTTTTTTATCCCGGTCGTCGTAGATTTGGTATGGTCACGATCGGAGAAACCATCGAAATCGACGCGCCCCCAGAACAGGTGTTCGACTACCTCGACGACCCGCACAACCACGCCGCGGTTACCCCCAGCCTCACCGACGTCGACGACGTCGAACCGCTGGAGAACGGGGGAAAGCGGCTCTCGTTTACCTACCAGATGCTTGGCATCGGCCTCGACGGCGAACTGGTCCAGACCCACCACGAACCGAACGGGCGCATGACCTTCGACATGCACGGTGTTCTCGAGGGAGAGATCGACCTGGAGTTCGAGGCCATCGATGGCGGGGCGGGAACGCGGATGACTTACACTTGCACCTACGACATCCCCGGTCGCGTCACCTCGGCAGCGGCCTCCCCTGTCGTCAAGCGGTACAACGAACGGGACCTTCGGACGACTCTCGAGAACGTGAAGACGGCACTCGAGGCGAGTGCCACGTCGTAATCAGTTGGTGCTCACGATCTTGATGACGTCGCCCTCCTCGAGCTCGTAGCTGTCGCTCACCTCCCGGGAGGATCGGGCGTTGACCGCGTGGAGGTAGCCGTCACCGATGTCGGAGTGGACGCCGTAGGCCAGGTCGACCGGTGTCGATCCCTCTGGCAACAGCAATGCGTCGGGGAGGACGTTCCCGCTCCCGTCCGACCACTTCGAGGCGTCCTGGACGGGGTAGGCAGTGAGGTACTCGAGCAGGTCGTACACCGCGTAGTTCAACGCGGCTTGGACGCCAGTCCCGTCCCAGCGAGCCATCGTTTCCCCGAGCCCCTCGAGGGCCTCTCGCTGGGGGTCGCTCACGTCACCCACGATCTCGAGGTCTGCGTCGCCCGGATCGTACGCGATCAGCCCTGCTTCGGCGGCCTTTCCCAGGGCACGCTCGCCCTCCGCAGTCGTGGGGATCACGGGCTTCTCGAGGTTCGTGAGGCGCTCGACGTTCTCCGCTGGGGCGACGTCGATCTTGTTCGCGGCGACGACGATCGGTTTGGTTCGCTGGCGGATCTCGGTCGCGAGGGCTTCCCGATCGCCGTCGTTCCACTGGAGGGGGTCAGCGGGATACTCGAGATCGCGAAGGATCGTCGCGACATCGGTTGGTGAAGCCCCGAACCCCGACATCATGTCGGCGAGCGTCTCGTCCAGGTCGAAGTCAGGTGATCGGGATTTTCGCTCGACGCCCTCCCAGTTGTCCGCGACGATGCCCGCCAGCCACTTGTCCATCTCCGTCTCGACGAAATCGATGTCCTCGAGCGGGTCGTGACTCCCGATGTCCACGGGTTCGCCCTTCGCGTTCGTTCCGCCGGAGGCGTCGATGACGTTGACGATCACGTCGGCGTTGGTGAGTTCGTCGAGGAATTGATTGCCCAGTCCCTTGCCCTCGTGTGCGCCGGGGACGAGTCCGGCGACGTCAAGCAGTTCGATTGGGACGTACCGCTTGCCGTCCCGACAGTCGTCGCTGGTACATCGCTGCTCGCGCTCGAGGCAGGGACACTCGGTGCGGACGTAGCTGACGCCTCTGTTGGCGTCGATCGTCGTGAACGGGTAGTTGGCGACGTCGACGTCGGCCATGGTGGCTGCCGTATAGAACGTTGACTTGCCGGCGTTTGGCTTTCCGGCAAGCGCGATAGAGAGCATGGGTTCCGATTGTCGTGATCGGGAAAACTGTCTTTCGGTCCGATCACGACCGCTCGAGTCGTCGATTGCCGGCGATCGATCAGTCCAGGACGAGCGCCATCATCACTTCGTCGACGTACTTCCCGTTGAGCTTGTAGTGGTTCTCGCGGACGGCTTCGACCTCCCAGCCGTGGGTCTCGAGGAACGCGATGGCCTCCTCGTTGGTCGAGGGGACGCTGTTGTAGACCTTCTCGTAGCCGTTCGCGCCAGCCCACTCGAGCCCGCGGGAGAGCAGGTGTGAGCCGATGCCGTGGGTGCGGTACTCCTCGATGACGCCGACGGTCAGTTCGGCCGTGTGGCTCAGTTTGTCCAGCTCGGGGGCGTGGATGTGTACCCAGCCGACCACCTCGTCGTTCACCGTCGCGACGAAGAACATTCGGGACTCGATCTCGTTGCTTCGCAGCAAGGCATCCTGGTGGTCGATCTCGTCCGCGACGCTTTCGGCGACGATGTACGTCTTCTCCGAGGCCACCTGTCGAATCGCACCGACGATCCCCGAGAGGTCCTCCTGCCTGGCCGGTCGGATCTGGAACTCGAGCTCCTCGCTGTGGTATTCTTCCTCGGCGCCAGCGGCCAAGGTCACTCGCAATCGACCGTCGTGGTCGTCGAGCCGGCCATCGCGTTTGAGAATGGCCACGTGGTGTCTGAACCCCCCGGGATCGATGCCGAGTCGACCGTGTACCTCGTCGGGATCGACGGCCCCGTTGCGTTCGACGTACTCGTAGATTCGCTTGCGGTCCTCGTGGCCGAATTCGATCTCCTCGGCAAGTGTCATGGAACGACATAGCACACACTGGTATTTAATCATTGTTCATAAACTATCTCGGTAACGAACTCGTCTTAGTGCGCCTGTACAGCCTATAACTCAGCAATTGGTACAGCGAGAGGGGTTTCCCTCCGACGTCGAAAAGACACGTACGCCACTCGGCGTCACAGGCAGCGTTTTCCCGCGACGTCTCTGACATGAGTGGCCAACGACATGATCGACAGTGTCTCTCTCGCCGCTGGCTGTGTTCTCATCGCCGCGGTAGTCGTCGGCCTCCTCGCCCACGAGGGCGCACACGCGCTGGCGCTCCGCGCTAGCGGTATCGAGTACGAGGTGGTCCTCGTGCCCGGTCGTTCGAACGGTCTGCTCGCGGGACTGGCGGGGTGTCCGTGGGCCGCGGTGTACCCGAACCCAACTGGCGACGAACCGAGCTGGCAACTCCGCGTCGCCGCCCTGATGCCGCTGGTGCTGGCACTCCCCGGCTTCGCGTTCTTCGCGGTGCCGACCGAGAACGTCCTCCTCACTGCGTGGGCGATCGGCTGGCTCGCCTGCGCCATCCCCTCGCCACAGGACTTTTCGGTCGCCTTCTACGCACCCCGCCTCCTCGAGGCAGCCGCCACCGGCGACGAACAACCACCCACTTGCGAGCCAGGCAGTCGCTGGCCCGTCGGGGCCGACCGCTAGGTATCGCTGGGGTCACGGACAGCAATTCCGTTGTGCGGCGTCGTTGAGATCCGTAGAAGAGCCAGAGTCAAATAGCGTCAGATGAAACGTATTTGTCATGGAATACGATCGGGAACTTGGACGGCGACTGCTGGTGGGCGGGTTCGTCGTCGCCCTGCTTGGGGTAGCCGCGTACATCGCCCTGGCGTTCCTGGCAGTCGTCGTGTTCGCCGTGTTTCTCTACTACGCCGTTCGTCCGATCTACCGAAACCTGGCCCGCTTCGATCTCCCCCGACGGCTGCGAGCGATCCTTGCGCTCGTCCTGTTTGGCGTCCCCTTTGCGGTCCTTCTCGTCTACACCGTAGCCATCATCATCGTGGAGGCACAGACCATCCTCGAGACGTACGACGTCCAGGACCAGTTTCTCGAAACGATCATCACGGAGGGTGACCTCACCGGTCTCGATACGGATGAATTGCGGGAGTTGCTGGCGGAAGCCGGTACCCAGGCGTCACTCGGTCTCGTGATTGTGAGCCTGGGAAGTGTCGTCGACATATTGAGCGGCTTCCTGGTCCAGTTTCTGATCACGCTCGTCTTGACCTACTATATGCTGATCGACGGCCCTCGATTCGTTTCCTGGTTGCTCGAGACCTTCGACGAATCCGGGGTTGCACGTGCGTACGTTCGGGCCGTAGATCCAGAACTCTCGATGACGCTCTTTGGCAACATCGTCAACGTCTTCGTGACGGCTATCGTGGGTGTGGTGACGTTTTACAGCTACAATGCGGTCGCGCCAGCAGTGGTCGAGGTGCCATTTCCGGCACTGGTCGGTGCACTCGCCGGTATCGGCAGCCTCATTCCGGTCGTTGGAATAAAACTGGTGTACATCCCGGTTGTCATCGGGCTTACCGCCACAGCCTGGTTCCAGGGCGACCTCTCCTTGCTGGTTCCGGTGGCAGTATTGCTCGTCGTCAGCGCCGTCGTCGTCGACTTCATCCCCGATTTCTTCATCCGGGCACACATCAGCGGCGACCAGACGCACACCGGTTTGTTGCTCGTGGCCTACATCGTTGGCCCGGCAGTCTTTGGATTGTACGGGCTGTTTCTGGCCCCAATCGTCCTGATTCTCGTGATCAATGCCGTCTCCATCCTCCTGCCGTATGCGCTCTCTGGGTCGTCTCCCGAGACGCGACAGCGAACGCTCGAGGAATTCACCGCCGAAGGGACGAGCGACGACACCCGCGTCGGCGAACCGGTTCCCGGCAAGCGATGATCCGGTGTGTAACTCGCCTCGAGGTTGTTCGGTCCGTCAGGTGGATATGATATGTGAACTACAGGTCACGGGCTCGACCGATGTGGTACACTGTCGAGTTACACTCCTCACAGGTGCCGCCAGATCCTTGTCGAGCACCACAAACCAAACATTCGTGCATTTCTATGCCGTTGGCGTCAGTTTTCGGTCGCATGAGGTGTGAGTGCCGACCGTGGTACATAAGCACATCCCTAAATGTGCTAGAACGTCATGGTTCCCCTCATAGAAATTCCCGTCGTCGCTCATCATAAATTGTCGATGCAGTGGGCAGTGAACGGTCCCCTCAAAACGCGACGCTGTCTTCGAAAGGATGTGCACTGATCGGCAGTTATCGTAACAATTGAACGATTTACACACCCTCACAGCGAGTCGGCCCAGAACCGGTTTATCACCGGTTCTGAGCCATGGTGGCGTGAGTGTGTGTGCAATGACGTTCAGTGGCTACTGTAGCTGCGGGCTGCTGTCGACGAGGGTGTCATAGAACTCTTCACCGGGGTTGGTTTCGCCGAGAAGAGCGTGCAAGAGCCGTTCCGTCGAGAGTCCACACATAGCGTGATGGGGTGACAACCCATGTGGAATCCGTTAACAACCCGGTGAAACATACAGAGGATGAGCCTCGGTTAGGCACAGCGAGATTAGCTCGCAGGTTCGGGGATGCCGAGAAACTCGAACGGTTCGGTTTCGACGAGATCATCGGCGACGTCCCCGGCGAAAATCTTTGCCTGGTTCTCGCCGAGTGACAACGATCGAACACCAGCACCGGGGGCGAAGTCGATGCCGTCGAGATCTAGCCAGAAAACGTTCGGTGACAGTGCCGACTCGAAGTAGTAGCGTCGGCTCCTGTGATCGGCGACCGTCC
>LKND01000012.1 GCA_001564275.1 Natrialbaceae archaeon Tc-Br11_E2g14
CCGTGCCCTGCGCCTACTCGGGCAATGACCACTGCTGCCGACACGATTCTCGTGAACGCTCGTGTGTACCCGCTCGAGGAGGCCGGTCTCGAGGGGGAACCCGAACCGGCCGAGGCCCTCGCCATCCGCGACGGCGAAATCGTCAGGGTCGACCGCCAGTACGAAGTCGAGTTCCTCGAGGGTGTCGAAACCCAGGTCATCGACTGCGGTGGCCGCGTCGTCCTCCCCGGATTTATCGACGCTCACACGCACATGGAGAACCTCGGGCAGTACCTCGTGCACGCCGATCTGAGTGACGCCGAGTCACTCGAGGGTGCCCTCGACACCCTTGCCGCCGAGGGCGACGCTAATCCCGAACGCGAGTGGCTCCTCGGCTTCGGCTACGACGAGAGCGCGTGGCCCGAGAACCGCTACCTGCGCGCCGACGACCTCGACGCCGTCAGCGAGGATCGCCCCGTGGTCGCGATGCGCGTCGACATGCACACCGCCTCGCTGAACTCGGTGGCCCTCGAGCGCCTCGAGGCCTCGATGCCCGCCCACGACGTCCAGCGCGAGGACGGCGAGCCCACTGGCATTGTGGTCGAGGAAGCGACCGAGGCCGTCTGGGACGCCATCGAGGCTGATTACGCCGAAACCCGGGAACTGGTCACCGCTGCCATCGACCACGCCAACAGCCTCGGCGTGACCTGCGTCCACGACAAGGTCCGGGACTCCCACGCCCCGCGGGTGTACCGCGACCTCGAGAGCGAAGGTGAACTGACCTGTCGCGTTCGCCTCGACTACTGGAGTGACCACCTCGAGAGCGCCCTCGATACGGGGCTCGTCACCAACGCTGGAAGCGGATTCGTCCAGACGGGCGCGATCAAGACGTTCACCGACGGGAGCTTCGGCGGGCGAACGGCCAAGTTGGTCGAACCCTACGCGGATCTTCCTGATGACGACGCCGCCGAACCCGACGATGGCGCCCCCGAGGACGCGGGCCACGGTCAGTGGGTCGTCGACCCCGACGAACTCGCGGCCATCGCCAGCCGCGCCACCGAGGACGGCGACTACCAGCTCAGCGTCCACGCCATCGGCGACGAGGCGATCGAGGAGACCGTTTCGGCCTTCGAGGCTACGCCCAACGTCGCCCGGAAGCGCCACCGCGTCGAACACGCCGAACTCGCCACCGACGACCACCTCGAGCGCATGGCCGAGGCGGGCATCGTCGCCTCCGCCCAGCCCAATTTCCTCCAGTGGGCCGGCGAGGGCGGGCTCTACGACCAGCGATTGGGCGAGCGCCGACGCAGGGGGTCGAACCGTTTTCGGTCGATGCTCGAGGCCGGCGTCCCCCTCGCCTTCGGTTCGGACTGTATGCCCCTCGATCCCCTTCTCGGGGTGGAGTACGCCGTCAACGCCCCGGCCGAGGCCCAGCGGCTGTCGGTCACGCAGGCCCTGCGGGCGTACACCTGCGGGGCGGCCTACGCCGGCTTCGACGAGGACCGACTGGGGACGCTCGAGGTCGGAAAACGAGCGGATCTGGTGGTGCTCGAGGACTCGCCCTGGAACCGCCCCGGTTCGATCGCCGACATCGACGTGACGATGACGATGGTCGACGGCACGGTGGTCGCGGGCGGCGATGGGCTCGAGTGAGGATGGCAGTATCAAAGTCGTAGTGAAGCGATTCACAATTTGGAGTATAATACTATGGTACCTGTAGTCGCCTGCGTCGTGTCGTTCGTGGCCTCGCCCGGTGTCTTCGACGGTGACCGTCAGCCGCTGTGTCCGGGGACGCTTCCCGTTCCACGGTGCTTAACCGCACTCGGCCGAACCCTCGACTAGCAGCCGATGGCCGTCGACCACCGCCTCAAGCGATGCACTCCAGCCCCACGGACCACGCTGCTCTGGACCACGATCATCACCGTGCAGCTGTTCCTGGTGTTCGTCTACCTCGTGGTCACCGACGCCACCCCTGGGCTCTTTCACCTCTACCCGATCGTCTGGATCACCGTAGGCCTCTGGGCCATCTGGTGGGTCGACCCACCCGCGGCCCCGAGTCGAAGCAAGCGAATCGCCGGCGGGTTCGCCGTCGGTTACTTCCTCGTCCTCGCGTACTTCGGGGGTTTTCTCCGCGAGGGTCACGCCTACCACGGCCACGCGGAATTCACGCCCGAGCAGGCCGACTTCGTCTACGGCTTCGACCTCGTCCTCACCCTGCCACCGGGCTACGGCCCCGCGCTCACGTACTCGGGCCCGACAGTCATGTCGGCGATCACGCCGTACCTCCTGATTGGCTTCATCGCGCTCACGTACCTGATGTACGTCACCGTCCTCGATGCGGGCGGCGACGCCTCCGTCGGCCTCGTGGGCGTCTTCTCGTGTGTCGGCTGTAGCTTCCCCCTGATCGCCGCCCTCGTCGGAGCCGGGGGGACCACCGCCGTCACGACGATGGTGTACGCGAACGCCTACGCCCTCTCGACGGCCGCCTTCGTCGCCACCGTCGGCTTCCTCTGTTGGCGGCCGTTCGACGCGAGGAACGCCCGTGGCACCCTCGTCGCCGTCGGGGGCGCACTCTTGCTCGTCTCGGCGACCGTCCACCTCGCGCTGGGTCTCGAGGGCGTCCTGGCGGTGCTCACCGCCGACGGGGACCGCACGCTGCCCGTTCTCTTCCTCGGCTTCGCCGTCGTCGTCTACGCCCTCGTCGGCGGCTACCGGACCGACCGGATTCAGCGCGTCCACGCCGTCTCCATCGCCGCCGTCCTGGCCTTCCTCGCCTTCGTCTTTTACGTCGACTGGCACCTCCTCGGCGTCGCCGACGCCGTACTGCCGCTCGAGTCGGTGGGCCTCGAGCACTCCCACGATCACAATCACGACCACGCAGACGACGGCCCTGGCGGACACGGCGGCGGCTTCCTCGAGGACCTCGGTGCCCATCTCCGGGCCGACCTCGCGGCCCTGCTCGCTAAGAGCGCCGAGTTCGTCGCCTTCGTCCTCCTCGGCACCGTTGCCGTCCAGGAGTGGGTCCTCGAGAGCGCACGGTGAGGGGACGGGGCCACCCCCACCGATCGGGCAGCCGACGACTCGAGAACGCACGGGCAGCCGACCACGACAGTTCGAATCGCTCAAGTAATCCACCCTGTTACCCCTATTCGTGTCGAAACAGGTTCCCGAGGTCGAGACCATCTTCTGTCACGAGACCGGGAGTGACTACCTCGTGGTCGTCACCCGCGACGGCAAGCGACTCTTCCGGGCGAAACTCGGCCTCTCGGAGACCTCTGCGGGGCCACGCCCCGCCAAATTCCGCGTCAAACGCGGCTCGAGCGAGGAGCCCCGCCAGCCCGACGAGTTCGTCGACCTGGCCAGACGGGCCGCTCGCATCCGCATCTCCGAACAAACCTCGCCTGGAGGACGACGGGAACTCGAGGCGATGTTCGCGGGCTACCAGCTCGACGACAAGACGAAGGTCGTCCGAACCTGCCGGTACTGTGCGTCTTCAGGCCGGTACTCGCCCATCACGACGAAGACGGCGATCAAGGACGACAACGACTGGATCTGCACCGACTGCGCCTCCCGCGAACTCGAGCGCGAACTCTCCTACGTCGGGAACGTCACCGGCGCGGCGAAAGATCGCCTCGAGGAACTCATGCTCGAGGTCCAGGACCTAGAACGGATCACGAACCTGCTCAAGGGGCGGTTGGATCCCGACCTCACCAAGTTCGATACGATCTCGGCGACGACCGAGGAGGTCGACCCTGTCGGCGTAGACACCCTCGACTTGCACCCGGACCTGCAGGACCTGCTCGAGCGTCGCTTCGATACCCTGCTGCCCGTCCAGAGCCTCTCGGTCGAGCACGGCCTCTTCGACGGCGAGGATCAGCTGGTGGTGAGTGCCACCGCGACCGGAAAGACGCTCGTGGGCGAACTCGCGGGACTCAATCGGGTGCTCAACGGGGAAGGCAAACTCCTCTTTCTCGTTCCCCTCGTCGCCCTGGCCAACCAGAAGTACGAGGATTTTCAGGACGAGTACGGCCACCTCGTGGACGTCTCCATCCGGGTGGGGGCGAGTCGAATCGCCGACTCTGGCAACCAGTTCGACCCCAGTGCGGACGTCATCGTGGGCACCTACGAGGGGATCGACCACGCCCTCCGGACCGGCAAGGACTTAGGCGACATCGGGACGGTCGTCATCGACGAGGTACACACCCTCAAAGAGCCCGAACGTGGCCACCGTCTGGATGGCCTGATCTCGAGACTCAAGTACACCTGTGAGGGTCGGGCCCGGGACCGCAGTCACTACGACGGGGCCCAGTGGATCTACCTCTCGGCGACCGTCGGGAACGCTGCCCAGCTCGGCCAGGCCCTCGAGGCCACCCTGATCGAGTTCGAGGAACGCCCCGTCCCCATCGAGCGCCACGTCACGTTCGCGGACGGCCGGGAGAAGGTGAACGTGGCGAACAAACTCGTGCGACGCGAGTTCGACACCGAGTCCTCGAAGGGGTATCGGGGGCAGACGATCATCTTCACCAACTCGAGGCGTCGGTGTCACGAGATTTCACGCAAGCTCGAGTACAACGCAGCGCCCTACCACGCGGGGCTGGATTATCGTCGGCGCAAGCGCGTCGAGTCGATGTTCGCCAATCAGGAACTCGCCGCGGTCGTCACCACGGCGGCGCTCGCGGCGGGGGTCGACTTCCCGGCCTCCCAGGTCATCTTCGACTCGCTGGCGATGGGCATCGAGTGGCTCTCCGTCCAGGAGTTCCACCAGATGCTCGGCCGTGCCGGACGCCCTGACTACCACGACAGGGGAACGGTGTACGTCCTGGTCGAACCCGACTGCAGCTACCACAATTCCATGGAGATGACCGAAGACGAGGTCGCGTTCAAGCTCCTGAAGGGGGAGATGGAGCCGGTGATGACCCAGTACGACGAGGACGGCGCGATCGAGGAGACCCTGGCGAACATCACGGTCGCCGGAAAGGGGGCGAAGGCACTCAACGATCGCATGATTGGCGACGTTCCGACGAAACACGCCCTCGGGAAACTCATCCAGTACGAGTTCATCGACGGCTTCACCCCCACGCCGCTGGGGCGTGTCGTCACCGAACACTTCCTCTCGCCGGGGGAGGCGTTCGCGATAGTCGACGCGATTCGCAAGGATGCCCACCCTTACGATATCATCGCCGACATCGAGATGCGGGATTCGAACTTCTAACCGACAGCGAGCGCCGATTCGAACCGCCACTGTCGATTCGTGGCTGTCCGGAACCACTCCAGCTGGTCCGAACCCTCGCGGGTGTCCCGGTTAGCCCTGGTGACCACTATTCGAGGACAGAAATGCTTTGTCGCCAGCTCGAGTAGCTGGGCTATGGACCTCGAATCGGTGCGGGTGCGACGCCACGCCATCGGTACGGTGATCGTCGTCGTCGTGCTCGTGGCGTTCCAGCTGGCACAGGGGGCCGTGGACCCGATATTCGTCCTGACGGTCGCGGTGCTTTACTTTCTGTTCCGGTGTGCACTCGACCTGGTGTGGACGCCCGGATCGACGGCGTGAGCGTCTCGGTGATGTGGGAACTACCACGAGTCCGTGCTGTCGATCGCTCCAGAAGTCCGTTGACTGCTGTGTCAGGTTCCCCGTGGATGGGAGGTTGTGGACGTGTCTCTCGTCGCCTCGCGGGTCACTGGAACGCCCGAGCGAAGCGACCGCTCGGCCGGGACGCTCGAGCGTGACTCCGGGTATCGCCCTCACTCGCGCGGCGACGCCCGGGTGGGGAACGGTCACTCGTCTGCGTACTCGAACCCGGCCACCTCCCGACGTGGGCCGTCGCTGTCGTCGTTCTCGTACTTGTACGTGGCTCCCTCTTCCTCATCCAGCGTGGCATTGTGGGAGCCATCACAGTAGGGTTTGTTCGCCGAGAGTCCACAGCGGCAGATGAACGCTGCGCCGCCTTGCTCCTCGAGTGTTTCGTCGTCGATTCGCGTCGGCCCCGTCTCGTCGTGGGTTACTTCACGCGCCATACCCGAATACACTCGTCGACTGTGTTAAAAGCTAGCACAACCAGCAACCCGCTCACGCCCGCGATCGACGCCGGTATCCTCCCGTGGTGTCTCCGCTGGCACGGTCGTCAGCTGCTCGAGGTGGGTACACGAACCGACCCTCCGACCGGTCACTCATAGCGCAGGGCGTCGATCGGATCCGTCTTCGCCGCCTGCCAGGCCGGGTAGAGCCCGGACACCACGCCAACGAGAATGCCGACCGCGATCGCCAGGGCCACGTACTCGAGTGGGTACACCAGCGGGAGGTCGATATACCACGCCCCGAGGGCAGCGGCGACGAGCCCGAGGATCGTGCCAAGAATCGCCCCGATCACGCCCAGGATGATGGCCTCGGTGAGAAAGAGGCCCAGCACGTCCCGGTTCTGCGCCCCGACGGCCTTCATGATCCCGATTTCCCGGGTTCGCTCGGTCACGGAGACGAGCATGATGTTCGCGATGCCGATCGACCCCACCACGAGCGAGATGGCCGCGATGCCGACGATGAAGTTCTGCAGGAGGTCGAGGATGTCCTCGAGTTGCTGGAGCAGTTCGGTGCTCGTCTGGAGGGTGATCGCGAGGTCCTCCCCCAGGAACTCGCTGGCGTCTGCTTCGTCACTCTCGAGGTAGGCGATGGCGGCTGCCCGGGCGGCGTCGACGTCATCCTCGTCAGCGGTCGGTGACTCGACCACGATGGCGAGAAAGCGGACCGAGGTTGCCTCGTCGTCGCCGTCACCGTCCCCGGCTGCTGGCCCGACTGCCTGGTCGGCGTAGAACGGATCGGTGGGGACGTAGATCCGCGGTGCCGACTCGAACCCCTCGAACGGGCTCAGTCCCTCCGAGGCGTCGGTGATTCCCACGACCGTCACCGTCTCGGTCCCCCCGGTGGCGAGTTGGATCTCGAGGTCCTCACCCACGGAGACGTTCTCCTCGAACTGGCCGGCTGCGGCGGGGTTGATGACGGCCTCGCGTTCACCCATCTCGAACTGGCTCCCCTCGTCGATGGAGCTCTCCCGGATGTAACTCGGCCCGGCGGCGATCAGCCCCTCGCCCTGTAAGCTCGTTTCTCCCCCGTAGGTCACCGATTGGGCGTCGATCGTCGCGTACCCGTAGGCGGCCTCGACCTCGGTGAGTTCGGCGACGTCGTCCATGTCGTCCTGCGTGAAGACGAACTGGGCACCCGCGAGCGGCCCCCCTTCGGTGTCGGGATCGGCCGCCCAGCCGTAGAGGTTGCGCTGGTCGTCGGGGCTGATGTCGCCGATGATGCCGGCCTGCAGACTCGCCCCGAGCGCGACGAAGGCGATGACGGCGGCCACGCCGATGATGACTCCGAGGGTCGTAAGCGCGGATCGGAGGCGGTGTCCACGAATCGACCGCCAGGAGAGACGGAACGACTGGCGGAGCTTCATCGCCCCTCCGGCTGGCGGTCATCTGGTTCGCCCACCTGCTCGTCGGATTCGCCCTCGAGTGCGGCCGTCGCCTCCTCGCCGTCGCCCCCATCCGCGTCCCGGTGTCCGTCACCGTCCACGTCATCGAGTTCTTCGATCCACTCGATCTCACCGTCGAGCAGGTGAACGATCCGCTCGGCACGCTCGGCCACGTGGCGCTCGTGCGTGACGACGATCAGGGTCGTCCCGGCGTCGTGAAACGTCTCGAAGAGGTCGAGGACTTCGGCCTCGGTGTCCGTGTCGAGATTACCCGTCGGCTCGTCGGCGAGGACGATGGCGGGGTCGTTCACGAGCGCTCGAGCGAGCGCGACCCGCTGGCGCTGGCCACCGGAGAGCTCCCGGGGCAGATGCGCGGCTCGGTCGGCCAGCCCCACTCGCTCGAGGAGGTCTCGGGCCCGGTCGTAGCGCTCCTCGCGGTCGGCACCCTGGAACAGCTGTGGCAGCGCGACGTTCTCGAGGGCGGTCAGCCGGGGCATGAGGTTGAACGTCTGGAAGACGAACCCGACGTCTCGCCCCCTGACGTCGGTTCGTTCGCGGTCGGTCAACTCGGCGATCCGGTTGCCACCGACCGATACCTCCCCCGACGTCGGGGTGTCGAGACAGCCCACCAGGTTCATCAGCGTCGACTTCCCCGACCCGCTCGGTCCCATGATCGCCGTGTGTGAGCCCTGCTCGATCGATAGCGAGACCCCGTCGAGGGCGTGCACCGGCTCGCCCACGTGGTAGGTCTTGCGCACGTCGGTGAGTGTCACCGCATCTGCGGACGTTCCCATTACTTCGATAACAGGTCCCCACCGGAAAAAGGGTTTGTGAGGGCCACACTTTTGCTCCCCCGCTCACTCGTGTGAGCCAATGATGGCCTGCTGCTTGCGGTGGTCGGCGTGAGCGCGAAATCGGGTGGCGGTCCCGAGGCCGCGAAACGGCGAGCTGGCGAGCGAGCCGCGGCCGACGTCGAGGACGGCATGGTCGTCGGGCTCGGTACCGGGTCGACGACCGCCCACGCCATCCGTGCCCTCGGTGAGCGACACACCGACGGGCTCGAGATCCAGGGCGTTGCGACCTCGTTTCAGTCGCGCCAGCTCGCTCTCGAGGTGGGCCTCCCCCTCACCGATCTCGATGCCGTCGACGGGATCGACCTCGCGATCGACGGGGCCGATCAGGTGGTCGATGCACCGAGCGAGGGGACCCACGGAACCCTCTTGAAGGGGGGCGGCGGTGCGCACACCCGCGAAAAAGTGGTCGCCGCAGCCGCCGATCGGTTCGTCGTCGTCGCCGATCCGACCAAGCTCGTGGCCGCCATCGACGCCCCCGTACCCCTCGAGGTCGTCCCGGCGGCACATCCCCTCGTGTCGTCCCGTGTCCGGGCACTTGGGGGCGAACCCACGCTCCGGGCGGCGAGCGAAAAGGACGGCCCGGTCGTGACCGACAACGGCAATCTGCTGGTCGACTGTGCCTTCGCCGAACCGCTCGAGGACCCCACCGCCCTGGGTCGGCGCCTGTCGGACACTCCCGGCGTCCTCGAACACGGCCTCTTCCCGGATCTGGCCGACACGACCTACGTCGGCACGGAGGCTGGCCTCGAAGTTCGTTCGTACTGACCGTCGGCGCGTTCGGTGGTCGGTTCGATAAATTCGGAACCAGAACTTCGGTCGTTACTGCGGTGAGACTCACCTGACGACGCGCCTATTTCGACCGAGGGCACCCGGAGACCACAAGAGATATAACAGGCGAAAAACACGCTCTCAGCAGTATGGGTCGCGACGTGCAGGCTCGGCTACACGCCCTCGGGACTCGGATGGCCGGCAACCTCCGTGAGTCGATTACGGTCGACACGCGGACGCTGGCGGTGTTCCGGGTCTTCGCCGGCCTCCTGATCGTGGCCGACGTGATTCTCCGCTCGCGGAACTTCTGGTTCTTCTACGCCGAATCGGGGGTCATGACTCGTGAGTGGGCCATGCGCGTGACCAGCGATGCGTTCTCGTTTTTCTGGATCTCGACGGACCCGCGGGTCATCGCGCTGTTGATGGTGGTCCACATGCTGGTCGCCATCCAGCTAATCGTAGGCTATAAGACCAGAGTCGCGGTTATCCTCTCGTTCCTGTTCGTGATGAGCTTCGATCAGTTCAACCCATTCATCACGAGCTACGCCGACACCCTCTTCCGGCTGTTGCTGTTCTGGGCCATCTTCCTCCCGCTCGGCGAACGGTACTCCATCGACGCCGTCCACCGCGAACGGACCCCGCGGGCGACATTCGTCGGCATCGCCTCCGCCGGCATCCTCTGTCAGATGGTGATGATGTACTTCACCAACGGCTACCACAAGACCCAGTCGGACATCTGGGGGACGGGAACGGCCGCCCCCCGGGTCATGGGCCGTGACGACATTACCTTCCTCTTTGGGGAGTACACTCGAGAAATTCCGACGCTCGTCGGCTACGGTGGTATCGGGTGGTTCTACATTCTCGTGGCCTCGCCGATCCTGCTGTTTCTGGTGGGTCGACTCCGATTTATCGCGATGTTGCCGTTCGCTGGTGGTCATCTCTCGTTTGCCCTCACCGTGCGCATCGGCGCGTTCGCCTACGTGGCCCTGCTCGGCTTGCTCCTGTTCGTCCAGCCCCAGGTCTGGCGGGACGGCAAGGCGGTCCTGGCGCGTGCCGGCGTCGAGGCCCAGTCGGTGTACGATCGTCTACGCCCGCTCGAGCGGATCGCCCACGCGGCCCCCGAACGCCGCGTCCCGGGGGAAACCCAGCGTGAGGTCCGCGCCCAGATGTACACCCTCAGCGTGGTGACCATCGCGGCCGTCGTCGTGCTGTTCACCATCGGCTCGTACGTTCCGGCGGCGGCGCTGGGTCCGGCCGCACCCGCCTTCGACGACGACTCGCCACACAAACAGCAAATCGAGGAGACCGCCAACACGTTCGATATCGACCAGCCGACCTGGACCATCTTCGCACCGACGCCGGGCACTCACGACCGGTATCACGTGTTCGTCGCCGAGACCGAAAACGGGGAGTTACTCGACGTCTACAACGACAGAGCGCTCACGTTCGATCGGCCCTACGACGGTCTCCAGAAGCAGTACGATACCTACCGGGAGCGGTTCTACATGAACAGCATCCGTCGGGCGGGCACCGGAAGTACGACGATGGAACTGCTCGGCGATTACATCTGTGACCGCTACCAGGAGGAACACGACATCACGCTCACCCAGATCAACGTCTACTCGGTCACCGAGCGGGCGGAGATGGACACCCTCGACGATCCAGACGAGCGCCGGACCTGGACCCAGGACCACCACGCCCACGCCTGTGGCGACGAACAGCCCGAGTGGATCGACCTCCCCGAGGAGGGTCTGGGGGAACGAGCACCCTGACCGTCGGGACCCATCGCCGGCTTTGCCCGTTGCTCGGCGGGGCTGTCGTACCGACGTGCCGCCCAGTACTGACTCCGTTGCGATCGCTCTACGGGACGTGACAACACCGATCCCGCTCACCCCAGTGTGAGACCGTACGTTCGCCACCGCCTGAGAACGTAGTAACCCGCGACGAACGGCTGGAGGATCGGCACGAACAGGCTCGCGAACGCCACACCCAGCCACGTACCGGGGTTCGGTTGCCAGTAGCCGTCACGACTCGAGACGTAGGCGGCGTCCTGGTGGATGGCGACGGGAAACAGGCCGACGGCGATGGTGACCGCGATTCCCGCCGCGGAGACCAGGAGGCCAGGGAACTGCAACAGCAGCGCGACGGCGACGGCTACCAGCCCAGCGATGCCGGTGACGGCAGTGACGGCGACGACGAGCCACCACTGTGCCCACCCCGGTGGGGTACCGAGTCGGTTGTGCCGACGGGCGAGGTAGACGACGCCAGCCAACGGGGCGAACACGAGGGCCCCGAGCAGGTAGAGCACTCGGTTTGGCTCCCAGTGCCCGCGACTGGCGAGCTTCCTGGCGTCGAGGGAGAGGGCGATCACGACGCCGAGAGTCACGAGCGTGTAGCCGAAGGAGGCAACGAGCACCAGCGTCCACTGCAGTCCCGGCACTCCTGGGTCGAGGTCCTGGACGACGCTGATCGCTCCGACACCGATCACGGGCGGGTACAGAAAGCACAGCCGCTCGAGGACGCGGCCCCAATTGGGATCGACATGCTCGAGTGTTCGCCCGAGTCGATGATCCGATTCGGTCACGTATCGAGACGTTCTGGCTGCGGTGGCAAACCGGTTCCGTCTGCTGGCCCCTGCGGAGCCGGCGTGGTGACGGTGAGCCGTCGGTAGAGGTGGCTACCTCGAGTAGCTGTCTCCCTGACGTGTGAGAGCGCTCGAGTGGTGACGAACTACCGACCGTCTGTCGGCCTCGAACCGCCGGACAAAGCGCTTAACCTCCCGGAGCAAGTACCACGGCCCATGCAACACGTGAAGATTCCGCAGGACCGAATTGGGGTCCTCATCGGCGAGGGCGGGGCGACGATGCGTCGGATCGAGTCGGAAGCGGAGGTGCGACTGGACATCGATTCGGAGAACGGTTCGGTGGCCGTCGACCAGGTCGGTGACCCTGTTCGGGGCCTCAAGGGGCCGGAAATCGTTCGTGCCATCGGTCGTGGGTTCGCCCCCGACGACGCGCTTCGGCTGCTCGAGGACGACCTGATGCTGTTCGATCTGGTCGATATCGACGCCGCAGCCCGCAACCAGAACGACCTCCAGCGACAGAAAGGACGGTTGATCGGCGAAGGCGGACGCACCCGCGAACTCATGGAGGAACTGTCGGGCGCGTCGGTCGTAATCTACGGTTCCACGCTCGGGATCATCGGAACGCCACCGGAGGTGGAGGCCGCCCGGACGGCGGCCGAGATGTTACTCGACGGGGCTCCACACGGTGCGGTCTACTCGTTCCTCGAGGATCGCCACAACGAGATGAAACACCAGGGGATGCAGTACCACCGGTTCCCGGGCGGCGAGTCCTGAGACCGAACGGCTGCGGTTCCGACCATCGACGACGCTCGAGCCTGCTGTCGATGCCGTGGGGAGGAGTGCTTTTAGGTCCGGAACCCCTTTTGCGTGCCAGAGCATGGCGTGGCCTGCCGGGATCAGAGTCGCCGTCGTCGTCGCGATGATCGCACTCGCGGGGTGTAGCGGGATCGCCGGCGAGGCCGCGACGAGCGACCGGGAGCCATACGGTGTCGACGAGCCGATCGACCCCGATTCGAGTGCTCCGGGCATCGACGGTATCGGCCACTCGGATCTCGACGAGTGGCACGACATCTGGCTCGCCCACGTCGGGGTCCTCGAGCGTGAGTCGTACGAACGGGTCGTCGAAACGACGGTCCGTGACGACAACGGGAGCGTCGTGCGCGAGGAGGTGAGCCGGACGGTCGTGGCAGCGGACGGCTCCTTACTATACGAATTCGAGCGGACTGCGGTGGATGGCGAAGCGAACCACACGGTGCGGACCGAACACTGGGTCGGTGAAGAGCTCTCGATCCTCCAGCGAACCGACGGTGAGTCGACGACCGTCGAGACGATGCCGCGCCCGTCCGATCCGGCGAGTACGTTCCCGGTCCAGCCCCAATCGATGTTTGCCTCGGTCAACGAGTCGGCCGACGTCGAGCGATCGGATGGCTCCCACGTCGTCGTGAGTGGGGCGGGTGACGTGGCCCCGTATCACAACGTCACGTTTGCGGCCTCGATCAACGAGGCAGGGTACGTCGAGGGCCTCGGCCTCGAGGGTGAGCAACTCGAGTCCGGGCAATCCGTCGAGATCACGATGCGTATCGACGGCGTCGACGAGGCGGTCGCGCTCGAGGCGCCAACGTGGGTGGACGAGGTCGACAGCGACGAGTGAGGGGCGCTCCCTGGGCCAGTGGTGGGGTTTCCCTGTGGGGTATGGGTTCACACGAGCGGGCGACTGCCGTCGACCCCCCACGCTCGAGGTGAACCCTCGTGACCGTCCGCAGGCAGCCTTTCCCCACCCTCGAAAGAGTATATAAATGGCGGGACGGGAAAGTTTGGAAACGGCAGGTGTCGTGGGGCGTGCTGTCCGTTACCACACAGTAAAACGCCACTTTTATATAGAATAGCAAACAATCATTCGATGACCATGTCACAGCAGATGGGAAACCAGCCGCTTATCGTACTTTCCGACGACAGCCAGCGAACGTCCGGAAAGGACGCCCAGTCGATGAACATCTCGGCCGGGAAAGCCGTCGCCGAAGCGGTCCGCACCACGCTCGGACCGAAAGGGATGGACAAGATGCTCGTCGACTCGACGGGTAACGTCGTCGTCACCAACGACGGCGTCACCCTCCTGACGGAGATGGAGATCGATCACCCCGCCGCCAACATGATCGTCGAAGTCTCCGAGACACAGGAAGAGGAAGTCGGTGACGGCACCACCACCGCCGTCGTCGTCGCCGGGGAACTCCTCAAACGCGCCGAGGACCTCCTCGAGCAGGACATCCACGCGACGACCCTCGCCCAGGGATACCGCCAGGCCTCCGAGAAAGCCGGCGAGGTCCTCGAGGACATCGCGGTCGACGTCGACGCCGACGACGAGGAGATCCTCCAGCAGATCGCCGCCACCGCAATGACCGGCAAGGGTGCGGAGAACGCCAAGGACCTGCTCGCCGAACTGGTCGTCGACGCGGTCCGCACGGTCGCCGACGAGGACGGCGTCGACACGGACAACGTCAAAGTCGAGAAGGTCGTCGGCGGCTCGATCGAGAACTCCGAACTCGTCGAGGGCGTCATCGTCGACAAAGAACGCGTCAGCGAGAGCATGCCCTACTTCGCCGAGGACGCCAACGTCGCCCTCGTCGACGGTGCCCTCGAGATCAAGGAGACCGAGATCGACGCCGAGGTCAACGTCACCGACCCCGACCAACTCCAGCAGTTCCTCGAGCAGGAGGAGGCCCAGCTCAAGGAACTCGTTGACCAGCTCGCTGCGGTCGGCGCTGACGTCGTCTTCGTCGACGGCGGCATCGACGACATGGCCCAGCACTACCTCGCACAGGAGGGCATCATCGGCGTCCGCCGCGTGAAATCCAGCGACATGAGCCGGCTGGCCCGCTCGACGGGCGCGAAGCCGGTTGCGACGGTCGACGACCTCACCGAGGACCACCTCGGCTTCGCCGGTAGCGTCGCCCAGAAGGACATCGCCGGCGACCAGCGCATCTTCGTCGAGGACGTCGAAGATGCCAAAGCTGTCACCCTCATCCTCCGCGGTGGCACCGAGCACGTCATCGACGAGGTCGACCGCGCCATCGAGGACTCCATCGGCGTCGTCCGGACGACGCTGCAGGACGGCAAGGTCGTCGCCGGCGGCGGCGCACCCGAGGTCGAACTCTCGCTTGCCCTTCGCGACTACGCCGACTCCGTCGGGGGCCGCGAACAGCTGGCCATCGAGGCCTTCGCCGACGCACTCGAGGTCATCCCGCGCACGCTCGCGGAGAACGCCGGCCTCGACCCCATCGACTCCCTCGTGGAACTGCGCAGTGCTCACGACGGCGGCGACGTCGCCGCCGGCCTGGACGCCTACACCGGCGACACCATCGACATGGGCGAAGAGGGCGTCTACGAACCCCTCCGCGTCAAGACCCAGGCCATCGAGTCGGCCACCGAGGCCGCCGTTATGCTGTTGCGTATCGACGACGTGATCGCCGCCGGCGAACTCAAGGGCGGCTCGAGCGACGATGACGGTGACGACGAGATGCCACCCGGCGGCGGTATGGGTGGCATGGGCGGCATGGGCGGCATGGGCGGCATGGGCGGCGCGATGTAGGCGCGGTTCGGACCGAACGAAGTGAGCGAGAACCGCGGACACTCGAGCGGGCGCAGCCCGCGAGCAGCGAGGAACGAGCTACGTGAGTTCCTCGAAAAAGCGGGCGGGGAACAACGTGATCCGCGAGATAACCGCCTAAATTTTGCTCTGTCGTTCGAGAGAGCGAAGCTCTCTCGTGATGACGAAAGGCGTGAAGCGCCTTTCGAACCACGGGCCGGCGAAGCCGGCCCTCGGCAAAATTTTGTACAAAAGCACTCCACCTTCCGTTTCGCTTGCTCACGCCGTTCGCGCGCTCCACATCAGTCGTCGGCCCGCTCGCTTCGCTCGCGGTGAACGTCTTCACTCGAGAACAGCCCTAGACCGTCAGTTCGTCACTCCGCGGTCGCTACCATCGCCTGAGCGTTTCCCTCAGCCAGGCATCGACTGCACCTTGGCGAACTCTCCGTCCAGATCGGTGCCAGCGGGGTGTAGCATCCTATAGCATGAAATAAGTACGGGCCCGCAAAATTCGCGTCTATGCAAACGCTCCTATTGGACAGCGACGACGTCGACGAGAACGCCTTGATGGCCGACGTCATCGGTGCTGTCGAGGACGCCTTCGCCGCCTACGAGCGCGGCGACGCCCAGATGCCGGCGAAATCCTACGTCGATCTCCCCCAGTACAACGGCGACTTCCGGTCGATGCCCGCCTATATGGACGCTGGCGAGTGGGATGCCGCGGGGCTGAAGTGGGTCAACGTCCATCCAGACAATCCCACGGACCACGACCTCCCGACCGTCATGGGGACGATGATCTACTCCGATCCCGAGACCGCGTTCCCGCTCGCGATCATGGACGGGACTGAGCTCACGATGAAACGCACGGGGGCGGCGGCAGCCGTCGCGACCGACCATCTGGCCGTCGAGAACGCCACCAGTCTCGGCATCGTCGGGGCCGGCGTCCAGTCGTACACCCAGCTCGAAGCCATCGCCGAAATCCGCCCCATCGAGGACGTCGTCGTCAGCGATCTCGACGACGACCGCGTCCAGCGATTCATCGACACCTACGGCGACGAGTTCGACGTCCGCAGCGGTTCGATCAGCGAGGCCGGCCACTGTGACGTCCTCTCGACGGTGACGCCCGTCGAGACCCCCATTGTCGGCCCCGAGGACGTCGGCGAGCACACCCACATCAACGCGATGGGAGCGGACGCCGAGGGAAAACAGGAACTCGCGGACGATCTCCTCCGTGGGGCCCGGATCGTCATCGACGACCACAAACAGTGTACCCACTCGGGTGAGATCAACGTACCCTACCACGACGGGGTGCTCACCGACGACGATATTGACCGCGAAATCGGCCAGATCGTCGTCGGGACCAAGACGGGTCGAGACGTCGACACCGGGGTCACGGTCTTTGACTCCACCGGTCTCGCGATTCAGGACGTCGCCGCCGCCCACGTCGTCTACGAGCAGGCTGCGAGCGTCGAGAACGGGACGCCGTTCGACCTCGTGGGCGTTCACGACTGACCGGCGCGGGCTCGGGGTCGTCCGCCCACTCACTCGAGCATGCGCTGCCTACTCGGGGGCGTACTCCTCGTGGATGCGGTCCATTCTGGCGGCCATCACGAAATCGGCCTTGTGCAGACCGTCGATTTTGTGGGTCCACATCTCGACGCCCACCTCGCCCCACTGGAGGTGAATGTCGGGGTGGTGCCACTCGTCCTCGGCGAGTTCGCCGATCTCGTAGGTGAACTCGAGGGCGTCCCGGAAGTCCGCGAACGCGTAGGTCCCCTCGAGGTGGTGGTCGTCGACGACCTCCCAGGCCTCGCCGAGTTCGTCGAGGTAATCGGCGTACTCGGATTCGGTGAGCGGTTCGTCCTCGCTGGTGCAGGCCTCACAGGGTTCGTCGGCAAGTTCGGGTGCCATACCTCCTGTAGGCACTCGAGGAAGTTGTAGCTTGAGCCAGCGGTCAATTCGACGGCGGGATCGTGAGTTACTCGAGACGCGTCGCGAACCCGAAGTTCGCCTTGACGTCATCGACACGGACCTCGACGGTGTCGCCTGCCTCCGTCCCGGGGACGAACAGGCGGTAGCCATCGACGGAGGCGATCCCATCACCCTCGGCACCGACGTCGACGATTTCGACCGCGAGTTCGTCGCCCTCGCTCACGGGGGCGGTGATCCGCCCCTTCGCCAGCAGGTAGATTTCCGAGGAGGACTTCCGGGAGGCGTCGGGACTGGTGGCCCGCACGTACTCGAAGTCCTCGCCCATCTCCTCGCGGAGGGCGTCGACGTCGGAGCCCTCGAACACCTTGACCGCGAGGTTCCCACCCGGCGCGAGGAGTTCGAGGGCGGTCTCGTAGGCCATCCGCGCGAGGTGGAGCGAGCGCGCCTGATCGAGGGCGTACTCCCCGGACATGTTGGGGGCCATGTCCGAGATCACGCAATCGACGGGACCGTCGGCGGCGTCGAGCACCCGCTTTCGGGTCTTCTCCTCGGTCATGTCCCCTCGCAGGGTTTCGGTGCGGGCCGCCAGGTCCGGGTCGTCGAGATCCTCGATCCGCTGGAGGTCGACGCCGATAACCCGGCCCGTGGGGCCAACCTTCTCGGCGGCGACCTGCAGCCAGCCGCCGGGGGCAGCTCCCAGGTCGACGACGGTGTCGCCACCCGAGATGAGGGTCTCGAGATCGTCGAGCTGTTTGAGCTTGTAGGCGGCTCTCGAGCGGTAGCCCTGTTGTTTGGCTCGGTTGTAGTAGTCGTCTTTTCGCGTCATTCGTTGGCCTCGATAGCGTCTCTGGCCGTTTACGGGCTTCGGGTCTGACGTGCTCGACAGCGCGACGGGCGTCGTTCCCAAACGGATTGATTCCCGTGGTGGTCGACGACGTCGCTTCGACACTCGCAACGGAGCCATCGTAGCCATCGGACGACATTGCACCCCTTATCGCCAGACGTATCCGCGATCGTGTGTGAACTGGTTCAGCTGTCGATAGCGGGGCCGTCCGCTCGTTACTGATGGCTGAGAATGCACTGTATCCTTTTAGGCTGGGTGTGTGAATAGCTAGCTATGGCGCAATCGGTGGATACGGACGACCTTCGCGAGTGGCTCGCCCACGTCGACGAGTCCGAGACGACGCAGTTCCTGATGGTCGCGATCGCCCACGACCAGGGAGTGTCCGCCTCGGACCTGGCTTCCTGGTATGGCCGCTCGACGGACGAAATCGACGACTGGCTCGACGAACTCGAACGCCGTCCCCTCCCGGTCTCGATCGCCGCCAGGGAGGGCATCGACTTCGAGGCACTGGCCGACGCTTCGGGGCTCAACCGTCGGACGATCGTCGACTGGTTCGGCTCGCTCGCCTCCTCTGAGGTCACGCAGGCCGCGGACGTCATCCGCCGCTACAGTCAGCAGAGTCCCGGACCGCTGCTGGGTGGCACCGAATCGCGCGTTTTCTACCTGAACCACGAGGTGCTCGCGGAACACGGCTGGTCGCTCGAGGACGAGGACCTCTTCGAGAAGGCAGCCGACGTCGACCTCGATCTCGAGGACTACGGGCGCTTTCTGGTCAAGCCAGGCGAGACGATTCTCGAGGCCGCCGAGAAACGCGGCCGGTCCTGGCCATACGCCTGCCGCGGCGGGGCCTGTGCGAACTGCGCCGTGATCGTAACGGAAGGCGACGTGGCGATGCCCGGACAGACGGTCCTGACCGAGAACCAGGTCACGCGGCTCAATGCTCGGCTGGCCTGCGTGGGCGTGCCGGCGACCAGTGAACTGTACCTCGTCTACAACGTCCAGCACCTCGAGCAGTTCGAGGATCTGCGATTGCCGTCGCCGTTGACCGACGCCGAACCGTTGCAGTGAGCGTCACCTCGAGGAGTGTCACTGTGGCACTTCTCACCTCGGCACCCAGCTGCTGCCGGAACCCGTATCGGTGTCCACCGTGCCCTCGAGTCAACTGATTGGGAGTCCACCATTTTCCCCGGAAGAACCGAGACACAGCACGGAAGGTCCGGTACCGAGACCGCTGGCTGGCGACGACACTCCCTCTGGGTGCCATCTCGGGTGAGGCGCCCGAACACCGCCTCGAGGCCGGGGCACCGCTGTGGCCGGCGGAATCGGAAGACCCGCATGCCGGCCACCGAAAACGGTTTCCTCGACGCTCGCCCATTGTGAGCCATGGATATCGTCGTCTTCGGCGCGGGCAGTCTCGGCAGCCTGGTTGGTGGTCTGCTCGCTCGCGAGCACGACGTCACGCTCGTCGGTCGGGACCCCCACGTGTCGGCCATCGCCGGCGACGGCCTCTCCCTCGAGGGCGAATTCGACGAGACGGTCACGCCGCGGGCGACGACCGATGGCACCGGCCTCCGGGCCGACCTCGCGTTGGTCACCGTCAAGTCCTTCGACACCGAAACCGCTGCCAGCACGCTGGCGACGGGCTCCTACGAGGCCGTCTGTTCGCTCCAGAACGGGATGGGCAACGAGGAGACACTGGCCTGTCACCTCGAGTGTCCCGTCCTCGCCGGGACGGCGACTTACGGAGCGGTCCGCCGGCGACCAGGGACGGTCACCTGCACCGGAGTCGGTGACATCGTCCTCGGTGACCGCTGTGGTGGCCCCGCACCTGTCGCCGACCGCGTCGGAGCGGCGTTCGAGCAAGCGGGCCTCGAGACGACGGTCTCGACCGACATGCCGCGTCGCCTCTGGGAGAAACTGGCGGTCAACGCGGGCATCAATCCGATCGCCGCGCTCGCGGACGTGCCAAACGGCGCGGTGCTCGAGGAGCCCGCCAGAACTCTGTCACGGACGGCTGTTCGGGAAACCGCTCGGACGGCACGCGCTCACGGCGTTCCCCTCTCGAACCGCGAGGCGCTCGAGCGCCTGGAGACGGTCGCGGCCGCCACCGCGGAGAACGTAGCCTCGATGCGCCAGGACATCCGGGCAGGGCGACGAACCGAGGTCGAGGCGATCACCGGCCACGTCCGCGACCGTGCCCGGGAGGCGGGTCTCGACGTGCCGGTGACCGCGACGCTTGCCGCGCTGCTCGAAACGTGGGAACGGGAACAGGCCGTCCTCGAGGAATAGGCGTCGTTCGTGCTCAGAAGGGGGCCTGTGGCCCCTCGTCGTCGTCACCGTCGTCGACGGTTTCGCCGGGGAACGAGGGGCTCGTGCCGCCACCGCCGCCCATGGCTTCGCCGGTACCGGCGTGGACCTTCTCGATTTCGGGAATCTCCTTCACCATTCGGCTCTTGATCGCCTGGATCGTCATGGGGGAGATGCCACAGCCGCTGCAGGCACCACCGAGCTGGATGTGGACCTCTCCGGTCTCCCGGTCGATGTCCTGGATGGCCGCACTGCCGCCGTGCATCTGGATCTGTGGGAAGTTGCGTCGCAGGAAGTTGGCGACGCGCTCCTCGAGGTCGTCGCCCGCTTTGGTCTCGGTACTCATACAAAGCACTTCGGCGTCGTGGCCCCTAAAGCTTCCGTCGTCGACGGCCGTGATGATCGACGCTCGAGTCCGAGTGTCCGGGTGGTGGATAGAACGATATAGTACAGTAGCCACTGAACGTCATTGCACACCCTATCGCATGACTGCGTCGCGATAGGCGTGTAAATCGTTTCACTGGCTCCTATAGAGGCGCTGTGCTGTAAACGTGGGATCGGACCGATTATCGCCAGGATCGAAGTGTCGGTGCCTCTTCGGCGCGCATGGAGAGCCACGCGCCGTCGGCGGAGATGTCCGCGATGACGTACTCATCGCGGCGGCCGTCAGAGTCGATGGAACTACACACCGTGTCCTCGGACACGGCATTCCGGCGGGAATGGTCCGTCACCATGTGAGTATTTCACTCGCACGCGGATATAAACCCGTCGGAACCGATCCACGGTTGCCGATCGCTGCGGAACACACAGGCTTTATACGATTTTCGCGCTAGTGACGCGGTATGAAGGTAGCCGACGCGATGACGGGCCGCGACGACGTGGTCACCGTTTCGCTCCCAGGGACCCGCAGTGACGTCCTCGAGTACCTCCAGGAGCGGGCGTTCTCGTCCGTCCCGGTCGTACAAACGGCCGACGGAACCGCGGAGTATCGCGGACTGATCTCACGGGAGACGCTGATCGAACAGCCGGACGAGGACCAGCTGGTGATGTTGATGGAGGAGGTCCCGACGACCACCGCCGACGCGAGTGTTCGTGCGGTCGCGTCGCTGATGATCGAATCCGGGGCCCGTCGTGTCCCGGTCGTCGACGGGGAGTTCGAGGGGATCGTCACCGTCACCGACGTGGTCCACGCCATCGCCACCGGCGACGTGACGACCGACGACGTGGTTGGCGAGTACGCCACCCGAGAAATCACCACCACCCACGAGGGCGTCCCGCTCCCGGTCGCCGAACGCCAACTGTACTACGCGGACGCCCCCTACGCCGTCGTGCTCGACGACGAGGGTCGCATGTCCGGCGTCATCACGGAGGTCGACATCCTCGAGGTGGCTCGCATCGTCGAGGGTGAAGAGGAGACGGGGAACAACTTCCCCGACCAGGACGCCGATTACTCCTGGGAGGGCATCAAGGGCGTCGGGAGCCGGACGTTGCCGACTCGAGACATCGAGATTCCGGCCACGCCCGTTCGCGAGTTCATGACCGGAGACGTCCTCACCGTCTCGACGAAGACCTCGCTGCAGGAAGCTGCCCAGATGATGATTCAAAACGACGTCGAACAGCTCCCGATGATGACTGCGGAGGACCTGGCGGGCATCGTTCGGGACGTCGACGTACTCGCGGCCCTCCGGAACTGAGACGGGCTGGCGGACCGCGGGACCGGCGATTGCCCACCGGGCCACCACTCCTCGAGCGGATCGACGACGAATCCACCGGTGGGTTGGCCCGCGTTCTCACCGGTCGATCGCTCGCCGTTTCTCGATCGATCGGCAGCCGTCCGGGCCGTAGCCGTCGCTGGCGCGTAGCGAAGCCGAGGGTCCACCGACGTCAGACGACTGCGACCGGTGGCTCCACGGATGGACGGGAAAGTTGATAACCGTCAGGTCGTCACGGTGGGCCATGACCGAACAGACTGTCTCGGCGGTTCTCGAGCGGAGCCAGCGCCGCCGTCGACGAAAACGCTGTCCAACGTCCGGCTGCGACGGGCACGTTTCGATTCGCGGGCTCGGCGGCGAATACCGGTGGGAGTGTCTGGCGTGTGGCGCCCTGGGTATCGGCTACCGAACCCGCCGGGCGGCGCTCGAGGGTGCGTCTAGAGGTCGTGACAACTGAGACGGTTTAGTGTCACTTCCCGCTGCGTGTCGACCTGGGAGGGACAGACATGCGCAAGCCCGTCATTGACGTGTGACCCGGTGGTGGGTTGCAGTGGTCATTTATGACACTAACCGACATTGCCACGACAGACGTCGTCACCGCACAACCGGACGACGCCGTCCCAACACTCCTCGAACAGATGGACGACCACCAGGTTGGAAGCATCATCGTCACGGACGGCTCGGAGCCTACGGGTATCGTCACCGACCGGATGATCGCCCTGGCGATGCGGGATGGCGGTTCCATCGACGACCACACCGCCGAGGACATCATGACGACCGACCTCATCACCGTCGATGCCGACGCCGGTCACTTCGAGGCCCTCGAGCGCATGAGCAGCGAGGGAATTCGCCGACTGCCGATCATGGAAAACGGTGACCTGACGGGTATCGTGACGCTCGACGACATGGTGACCGTGACCGCCGCGGAGCTGAGCCACGCCTCTGACGTCATCGAACAGCAGACGCGGGCCCGCTGACCCCTCCCACCCTCGGGCGGCTCCCTCCCCGCTCATCGGCCTGACATACGCCGCCGTGAGAACCCCTCACGGAGCCTCGAAAGTGACTTTTGTCCGGCCCGGCTCCGTACGGGTGAGTATGACCGAATCGCCACGCTCGTCCCGGCCGTCGGCACTGCCACGCCCGACTGCCGACCGAACGGAGCTGATCGACGATGAGTGAGGAGGCCACCAGCCGGAAACTGACCGAACTCGCCAAGCGCCGGGGGTACTTCTTCCAGTCCTCGAGCGTCTACGGCGGCGTCGGTGGCTTCTACACGTTCGGTCCACAGGGTGCCTCGTTGAAGGGACACCTCGAGGACGCCTGGCGCGAGCGGTTCTCGGTCCAGGAGGGGAACATGGAGATCGACGCGCCGACGATCATGCCCGAACCGGTCTTCGAATCCTCGGGCCACCTGGACACCTTCGACGACATGCTCGTCGACTGCCCCGAGTGTGGCGAGAGCCATCGGGCGGATCACGTCGTCGAGGACGCCACCGACCACGAGGACGCCGAGGGACTGCCGATCCCCGAGGTCGAGGCGATCATCGCCGAGTACGAACTCGTCTGCCCCTCCTGTGGGGCGGGCCTGGCGGGCCAGGCCGTCGACGACTTCAACCTCATGTTCGCGACCAACATCGGCCCCGGCGACGCCCAGCCGGGCTACATGCGCCCCGAGACGGCTCAGGGTATCTTCGTCGAGTTCCCCCGACTGAAGGCGTACGCCCGGAACACCCTTCCCTTCGGCGTCACCCAGATCGGGCGGGCCTACCGCAACGAGATCAGTCCACGCCGATCGATCATCCGCACCCGCGAGTTCACCCAGGCCGAACTCGAGCAGTTCGTCGACCCTGCGGGCGAGGGGCCCGACTGCTCGAGCGTCGCGGACGTTCCCGTTCGGCTGTACCCGATCGCCGAACAGCAAGAGGATGACGGCGAGATCGTCGAGACCACCATCGGGGCGGCCCTCGAGGACGGCGTCATCGCCGATCCATGGATCGCCTACTACCTCGGCGTCGCGCGCGAGTGGTACGAGACAGTCGGCGTCGACATGGATCGCTTTCGCTTCCGCCAGCACCTGCCGGGCGAGCGCTCTCACTACGCGAGTGACTGCTGGGACGCCGAGAGCGAAATCGATGGCCACTGGATCGAGATCGCCGGCTTCGCCCACCGCGGGGACTACGATCTCTCGAAGCACGCCGAGGGCTCGGGCGAGCGCTTCACCGTGTTCCGCCAGTACGACGAGCCCCAGATCGTCGAACGGGCAACCGTCGACCCCGACATGAGCTACCTCGGCCCCGAGTTCGGCGGCGACGCCGGGGCCGTGGTCGGGGCCCTCGAGGACCTGGCGGCCACGGACCGATCCGCCTTCGACGGTGAGGTCGTCGAGATCGACCTCGAGGGTGAGACCCACGCGATTCCCGTCGAGCACACGGGCTTCAGCGTCGACGAGGAGACCATCGCCGGCGAGCACGTCACGCCACACGTCATCGAACCTTCCTTCGGCGTCGACCGCCTGCTCTACACCGTGCTCCACCACGCCTACCGCGAGGACGAGGTCGACGGCGAGGCGCGCACCTACCTTGCCCTCGAGCCCGAGGTCGCCCCCACGTTCGTGGGCGTCTTCCCGCTCCAGGGCGACGCCGCCCTCGAGGCGCAAGCACGCGACATCGTTGCGGGCCTGCGGGCGGCCGGTCTCGCCGTCACCTACGACGATTCGGGCAACATCGGTCGTCGCTACCGCCGCCAGGACGAGGTCGGCACCCCGTTCTGTGTCACCGTCGACTACGAGAGCCTCGAGGACGAGGCGGTCACGGTTCGCGAGCGCGATTCGACGGCCCAGGCCCGCATTCCGATCGCCGACCTGGCCGAGACGTTGACGGCACTGCGAGCTGGCGAGCGGTCGTTCGCCGAGCTCGAGTGATCCACGGCTGCCGTTTTTGAGCCCACACTGCTCGTGTGGAGGGCCGTTCACACCTCCTCGGCTCCGGGTTGACCCGAACAGGGACTGCTTACAGCGCCAAGGACTTTTGCCGTCCCCGTGGACAGCCGGTGCATGACCTCCTCCCGACCCAGCACGACCGACGATCGCCGAACCTGGGAGTACGAGACGGTCGAGCCCCCCCGAGAGGCGACCATGCAGGAGGCCACGGACCCGCAGTCGGTGCTCGAGGCGTACGGCGAGGCGGGCTGGCGACTGGCAGCCACCATCGATTACGTGGGCGGGGGCACGAAGTTCCTCGTCTTCGAACGGCCGCCGGTCGACGGTGTGGAAGATGAGTGAGCGAGACCACGCCGACGTGCAAACGGCTGACACCATGCGCGAGCGAGCCGACGAGAGTCGACTCAAACTCTGGCTCCTGATGGGGGCCAACCGGCTGGTCGTCACGGCCGTGCTCGCGGGGGGGTTCTTCGGCGTCTTCATGCTCGGGGCGGTCCTCGAGTCACGGCTCTCGATACTGTTGGTCGAGCGGGCGGTCATCGAGGGGGTGTTCTCGGCGATGTTGACCGCCATCATCACCGCGGTGACGCTCGTGGTGACCATCGGCCAACTGGTCGTCTCCCAGGAGAACGGCCCGCTGGGCGAACAGCGCCGTCGAATGCGCGACACGATGGACTTTCGGGACGACGTGACGGTCCTCGTGGGTGAACCGGCCCCCGCCGATCCCTCGGCGTTTCTCGATCGCTTAGTCGGGACAGTCCGCTCGCGAGCGATTGCCCTCGAGGACGCGATTGAGGGGACCAGTTCAGGGGCCCTCGAGGACGAGGTGACGGCGTTCGTCGACAGTATCACGGGCAACGCCGACGCCGTGACCGGGCGAATCGAGGGCGCCCGATTTGGCACCTTCGACGTCGTCTCCGCCGCGATGAACTTCAATTACGGCTGGAAGATCTTCCAGGTCGAGCGGCTCCAGGACGAGCACGAGGACGTGCTTACGCCTGCCCAGCGAGACGCCCTCGAGCGGCTCCACGAGTCGCTGGTGATGTTCGCCCCGGCCCGCGAGCACGTCAAGACCCTCTATTTCCAGTGGGAACTGATCGATCTCTCCCGGTTGATCCTCTACACGAGTGTCCCGGCCTTGCTGGTCAGCGGCATGATGCTCACGTTCGTGACGCCGGATACCCTCCCAGGGACGACACTCGGGGTGGAGAACCTGCTGTGGCTCCACGCGGGCGCGTTCACGTTTTCGCTGATCCCGTTTTTCCTGCTGATGGCTTACGTCGTCCGAATCACGACGCTCGCGAAGCGGACGCTCGCGATCGGTCCACTCATTCTCCGGGATTCACAGCGCTAACGAGACGAGTATCCACTTGCGCGTCCGGTCGCGTCCTAAACGGAGAGGACGGGCTGGCTCGCGTAGGAAAGGACGTACTCTGCGGCCTTCTCCAGCACCTCGGCTGGGGCGTCGCTCACCGACTCCCGGGGGATGACGATGAAGTCGGCCTCGATCGATTCGGCGGCGTCGAGCACGACGCTTCCCGGATGGCGCGTCTTGACCGATGCCGAGTAGCCGTGGGCAACGGAAGTCGAGAAGGTGACGTCGTAGGCGTCGGCGATAGCGACCACCTCATCGAGGAACTCCTGAGTCGTGTCCGCCACGTCGCCCTCGTCGACGACGCCCGAGTCCATCCCGTGGACGACCTCCCGCCCGAGGACGAACAGCACGTGGACGGTCGCGTCGTAGCGGTCGGCGACGGCCACGGCGTACTCGACGGCACTGCTGGCCTCGTCGCTCCCGTCGACCGGTGCGAGGACGGTGTCGACACGAACGGGTTCGCTGACGTCCATGGGCACACGTGTGCATGGCTGAGACATAAACGCTCGCCTCTGGATCGATGGCGATTCGCTCGAGTGGATGGAGTCTGCCGCCGCCGAGACCACTCGTCGCTGGGGAGGGACCGACCGCTTTTTGCCAACACGATGCGAACGGGTCAGTATGTTCGACACTATCGTCGTCGCAACCGACGGTTCCGAGAGCGTCAAGCGGGCTGTCGACGTCTCTCTCGACCTCGCCGCCCGTTTCGACGCCGACGTGCACGCCCTCTCGGTCGTCGACGCCGGCGAGGTCGACTCCTCGCCAGCACAACTCCGTGACGAACTCCGAACGGCGCTCGAGACCCACGCCGAGGGTGCACTCTCGAGCGTGCACGAGCGCGCCGGGCCGGGCATCGAGGCGGCGATCCGCGAGGGCCGTCCCGCCGCGGAAATCTGTGCGTACGGGCGAGCGGTCGATGCGGACCTGATCGTGACCGGGACCCGCGGTCGCCACGGCGAGAACCGGCTCCTGCTGGGGAGTGTCGCCGAACGCGTCGTCCGCACCTCGCCCGTTCCCGTGCTGACGGTGCGTCAACTGCCGGCGGATGCCGAACCCGACTCGAGCGATGGCACGGAGCAGCAGGCGCCGGCCTAGGCGTTCGACGGCACCATCTCGAAGAGGACCAGCCGTGTCGGCACGCGAGTGGGGACCGGCGGTTTCTTGCCGACACGGCCCAAGCGAAGGGTATGGACGACGCACTCATCGCGAGCGGTGATCTCCCGCTCGCCCGGAAGTCGATTCTCCCCGGAACTGGCTTTTTTCTCCCCGACGACGTCGAGGATGACCTCGAGGACAAACAGGCCGAGGCCGCCCTCGAGGGGGCCGAGGCGGCGGTCGTCGCGGACGCCGACGCCGACGGGCTGGCCTGCGTGGCGCTGATTCGCGAGACGTACGACGACGTGCAGGTGCTGCCCGAGCCACCAACTGACGAGGACGAGGGTGACGATGTGGCGATGGACGTGGATGCGGACGAACTCGACGGAGCGGGCGGGAGCGCCCCCCTCGGGGACGACATTGATCCCCTCGAGGCACCCGAGCCGACGCCCCACCGCGTCGCCCTCCTGCCCGCGAGCCCGCACAACGTCGAGGAGGCCCTCCAGCGGGTGGCAACCTACGGGGACCCCGACATCGACGTCTTCGTCTGTGACCTCTGTCCCGACCGCTACGAGTACGTCGAAGCCGAACTCGAGGCCCTCCTCGAGGTCGCGGGTCGGGTTTCGTGGTACGACCACCACCAGTGGGGCGAAGACGTAGCTGAAGCCGTCGAGGCCGCGGGCGTCGACCTCGTCGTCGGTGACTCCGACACCGAGTGCACGGCCGACGTCGCCCTTCGCTCGCTCGGCGACGACTTCCCCGAGCGGTTCGAGACGCTGGCGGCCGTGACCAGGGATCACGATCTCTGGCTGCGGGAGGACCCCCGCTCTGACGACCTCGCCGACTACGCCTACTGGACCGGCGCCGCCGAGTACGTCGAGGTCGTCCGGGAGTACGGCGCGGACCTCCCCGCGTGGGTCGCGGACTTCCTCGAGGAGCGTCGCGTCGAGAAACAGGCCCTGATCGACCGGGCGGTCGCCCGTGGGGAGCTCCGCGAGGTCGGTCCCTACACCGTCGGCATCACCTACGGACGGTGTTCACAGAACGAGGTCGCCGAAGCGATGCGCGAACAGGGCGCGGACGCCTCCGTCGTCGTCAAGCCGGCCGGCTCGGCGTCGATCCGCGGGACCGACGCGTTCGACAAGTGCCACGAGGTCGCCGGCCGCGTCAACGGTGGCGGCCATCCCAAGGCCGCGGGCTGTAAGCCCGACATCTACGACGACATGCTCGATTTCGCCCACCACTGGACCTCCCGTGGGGCGATCACGAAGCGGGTCATCCTCGAGGCGTTCGAGGCGGTTATCGAGGCCGAACAGGTCGAACAGACCGACTAGCCCGTTGGTTTTGAGCCCGTTCTCGAGTGAGTTCGAAGACGGCCGACGCTACAGATACTGGAGCAATAAACGTCGATTATTGAAGCGACATCCGCTCATACGGTCCATTGTAGTTCTTTACCGGCGATTGCGGGGGCCGGGGTGGCGATCGCCGGTAAAACGCTACAATGATCCGTATCAGTGTAAAGTACTGCTCGTGATCGACTGGGGTGGGGGGCGACGGTCGCTACCGTCGCTCGGGCGTCCTCGCTGGTGACGGTACAACACCCACAAGAAGCGATGGGGCCGCAGTTTACGGCGCTTCGTTCGTCTCGATCGAGAACTCCCCGCGTGGGTAAGCGACGCAGGTCAGCACGTAGCCGTCACCCATCTCGTTCTCGTCGAGCATCTGCTGGTCGTCGTGTTCGACCAGTTCGTTCGCGTCACCGGAGATCTGCCCCGCACAGGAGACACAGCTTCCCTCGCGGCAGGCATACGGCAGGTCCCAGCCCTGCTCTTCGCCCTGATCGAGCAGTGGCTCGTTGTTCGCCACCTCGATCGTCTCGCCTTCCTTGACGAATTCGACGTCGTAGTACTCGATCTCGTCCTCGGGAATGTCACCCGGGCCTGGTTCAGCCTCCTCGGCCTCGCCGCCCTCGAGCTCCGCGCCGGCTTCCCCGCCACCGACGGCAGCGACGGCCCCGCCGCCACCGATCGCCCGGTTCATTGGTTCGGGGAAGTCGGTTTCGGGTACGCTCTCGGCACGGTGCTCGATGACATCCTGCGTGATGTCCTCGGTGGGTCGCCAGGGCGTTCCCTTCGTGAAGTGCAGAATAGTCGCCCCGACCGTCAGAACGACCCCGATGACGAGCCCCATCGTGGCGTAATCCATATGCGTGGATGTTGGGCGAGGTGATTTATGTGTGTTGCTCTTCGTCCGACCGGGTCGTATCCGCCCGAGGACGCAGTCCGGTCACCGGGTTGGTCCCCGAAGACTGTCGATGGCGTGACACGCAGGGACAGGATTACGTCCGTCGACTCGAGTGGATGGCACATGCCAGTCTCTCGGATACTCTCCCACGTCATCATGGCCCCCGGCATCGTGGTCCACGAGTTCGCCCACAAACTCGCCTGTGACCTCACCGGCGTCGAGGTGACGGACGTGTCGTACTTCCGGCTTGGCGACCCACCGGGATACGTCCGCCACGCGGATCCCGCGACCTACCGCACCGCCTTCTTCATCAGTGTCGCCCCCTTCGTCGTCAACACCCTGTTCGCGCTGGCACTCTTCGCGAGCGGTTTGCTCCTCTTCGAGTCGATCGCTCCGCTCGAGGCCGAGGTGGCGACCCTCGAGGCGTTCGCCGCGGCCGAACCGGTCACCCAGGCGGGGATCGCGGTGCTGGGATGGCTCGGTCTCAGCGTCGGGATGCAGGCGTTCCCGAGTACGGGAGATGCGAACACCCTCTGGTCACGAACTCGTCGTGACCTCCGAGCTGCGCCGCTCGTCCTCGCCGGTCTGCCGGTCGTGTTCCTGATCTACCTCGTGAACCTGCTCTCGTGGGCCTACGCACACCTCTTTTATGCACTTGGCCTGGCGGCGGGTGCGTTCTGGTTGCTTGGTGCCGTCTAGCGGACGACACTCCGATACGTCCATACCCCTGGACCTCGACCGTTCGGCCATGCAGGCAGACGCCGTGGTGCTCGACGTCGACGGCGTGATCGTCGACGTCGCGGACTCCTATCGCCGCGCCATCGTCGACTCCATCGCCCAGGTGTACGGCCGAACGATCGACCGCGACGACGTCCAGGCGTTCAAGAACGCCGGCGGCTTCAACAACGATTGGGAACTCACCCACGCCGCCGCCCTCTACATCCTGGCGTCCGGCGAGGGGTACCGGCGCTCGATCGGGGCCTACACCGACGCCATCGCCGAAGCCGGTGGCGGCCTCGAGGCCGCCGAGTCGGTCGTGCACGAGACACTCGGCGCGCGCGAGGCCCAGCGCGTGCTCACCCGATGGGACACCGACCGTCTCCGGGACGTATTCCAGCAACTCTACCTTGGGGCCGAGCTCTACCGGTCCCTCGAGGGGGGTGAGCCCGACATCGCCCGCGAGACGGCTGCCGATGAAGACACCGACGGCACTGTCCCCGAGCCACCGGGGTTCATCCACGACGAACCCCTCCTCCTCGAGCCCGACGTTCGCGATCACCTCCTCGAGACCTTCGACGTGGGCGTCGTCACCGGTCGCCCCGCCGCCGAGGCCTCGATCGCCCTCGAGCGCGCGGGTCTCGATATTCCGGCCACCCACCGGTTCACCATGGACGACTGGGCGGAAGGCAAACCCCATCCCCATGCGCTGGTCACCCTCGGGGAGCGGTTCGGTGCCCACTCGGTCGTCTTCGTGGGTGACACCCTCGACGACATCGAAACGGCGGTCAACGCCGATGCAGTCGATTCCGAGCGGACCTACCGTGGCGTCGGCGTCCTCACGGGTGGGCTCTCGGGAGAGGCGGGCCGAGAGCTGTTCGCCGAGGCCGGGGCAGCGACCGTTCTCGAGTCGATCAACGACCTTCCTGGCGCGCTCGAGTAGCGCGCTACCGCGCATCTCGAGTGGGCCTGGCCCGGAACGCTCGGGTACCCCCGAATCGAAGGGCCTACCTTCGTCAGCGCTCGACCCAGTTATCAACTCATGCGCCCGTCCGTTATTTGACGCCCCCTTCCCTACCACACGGACATGACCCGCCACGAGGGGTTCGTCCGCCCGTCGAGTGACCTGCCCGGCAGCCCCACCTCCCCGTGGCTCGCCACCACCCCCGACGCTGCCTACCCCGCCCTCCAGGGCGACGTCACTGCCGACGTCTGTATCGTTGGGGCGGGTATCACCGGCCTCTCGACGGCCGTCGACTGCCTCGAGCGCGATCGCTCGGTCGTCGTCATCGAGCGCGACCAGGTTGGGGCGGGCACCACCGGGGCGTCGACGGCCACCCTCACCAGCCAGCACGGCCTGTGCTATGCGCGGCTCACGCGGGAGTTCGGTCAGCGGGCAGCCCGCACCTACGCCAGCGTGAACGAGGCTGCCATCGAGACGGTGGCCGCCCGGATCGACTCCCTCGACGCCGACTGTGGGTTCGAGCGGCAACCGGCGTACGTGTACGGGGACGAACCCGACCGCCTCAGACGGGAGGCCCGGGCTGGGGCCGCGGCCGGCCTCGAGGCCACACTCGTCACGTCCGTCCCGCCGTTCGAACGAGCGACCGCGGCGGTGAAGGTCGCGGGGCAGGCGGCGTTCCACCCACGGGCCTACCTGCTCTCCCTCGCCGAATCGCTGTACGGGGCCCCCGGTGCGCGGATCCACGAGGGAACGCGCGTCCTCGCGGTCGATCCAGGCACCCGACCACGAGTCCATACATCCGACGGGCGCGTCACCGCCGACCACGTCGTCCTCGCGACGGGCTATCCACTGCTCGAGCGTGTGGGTCTCGACGCCCGCCTCTACCCCCAGCGGTCATACGGGCTCGCGCTGCGGATCGGCACCGACGGCCCGAGTGGGCTCTATCACCGGATCTCCGACCCAGTGCGGTCGGTGCGGACGCACCGCCATGGCGGGGGCGAACGGCTGCTCGTCGGCGGCGAACACCACAAGACCGGCCAGGGTGGTTCGACCACCAACCGTTACGAGCGCCTGCTCGAGTGGGCTCGCGGGCGCTTTCCCGTCGAGCGGGTGGTCCACCGGTGGTCGGGGCAGGACTACGTCTCGATCGACGGTCTTCCGTTGATCGGGCGACCGGGCCCCGTCGACGGGGTCTCGATCGCCACCGGCTTCGGTGGCTGGGGACTGACCACCGGCGTCGCCGCCGGTCGCTTGCTCGCCGACTCGATCACCGGGTCCACACCCCCGGCGCTCGATCTGTTCGACCCGCTCCGGCTCACCCCGAAGGCCTCGCTCTCGCGGGGACTCACCGAGAACGCCGACGCGGCCAGTCAGCTCGTCACCGACTGGGCACGGACCCTGGTCACCCCGGACGCTCGGGCCATCGACCCGGGTACCGGCCGGGTCATCCGCACCGGGCGGCGACCCGTCGCAGCCGCTCGCGACGCCGCGGGCACCCTCCACACGGTGTCGGCGGTCTGTCCCCACGATCGAGGCATCCTCGAATGGAACGACGCCGAGTGCACCTGGGATTGCCCCTGCCATGGCTCCCGGTTCGCCCCCGATGGCCGGCTCATCGAGGGACCGGCGACCGCGGACCTCGAGTCGGTGACGGTGCCGCGAGAGTGATCCTCTCGGCTCCGTGGGGCCGGTCGAACGCGGTACGTTTTTGGCCCTCTCGAGCCGACAGTCGACGCGATGACCGAGCTGGTGCGGGCGGCGACGGCGATCCAGGCCGGCGAGGCCGTCGTTTATCCGACCGAGACGGTGTACGGACTGGGCGCGGACGCTCTGAACGCGACGGCTGTCGAGCGGGTTTACGACATCAAGGGTCGTGATCGGTCGAACCCGATTTCGATGGCCGTCCCCTCGGTTCCGGCGGCCTTCGAGTACGTCGCGACGAGCGACCGGGAGCGCCAGTTCATGGCGCGGTTCCTGCCGGGCCCGGTGACCGTCCTCTGTCGGCGGCGGTCGTCGGTTCCGGACGTCCTCACCGCTGGTGGGGACCGGGTCGGGATTCGCGTCCCCGATCACCCACTCGCCTTGCGCCTCTGTGAGCGCGCCACCACGCCGATCACGGCCACGAGCGCGAACATCAGTGGTGGCGGGAGCGTCCGCCATCCGGACGCACTCGACGATCGCGTGCGCGAATCGGCGGCTGTCGTCCTCGAGGCCGGCGGAACCCGGGGTACCGAGAGCACGGTTGTCGACGTCGAGGCCGGGACGATCCACCGGCGTGGGGCGGGGGCCAACGCGATCGAGGCCTGGCTCGAGTCCCAGTGATGGTCGAGACGGTCACCCGAACCCCAGCAGCGAGCGGAGGCTCCGCGTGCGCACGCCACAGGTGTCGGCGTACTCACAGTGCTCGCACTTCTCGCTGTTTTGGAGCCGTGGCGGCGGCCCGTCGAGTTCCCGGACTTCTCGGAGCGTGCGCCGGTAGGCAGCCTTCCGCCGAGTGGTCATCGGGACGTATCGAATTCGGCCGTAGGCCGGGTACTCCACCCACGCGCCCCCGACGCGTTCGCCGCGTGTCCAGGCCAGTGCCTTCGCGGCGGCGACAGCGTGGACGGTCTGTGACTCCCAGACGCCGTTATCGGGTGGCCGCCCGGTCGAGACGAGCACGGGCTCGAGCGGGTCGGCGAGAATCTTGTGGACGATACCGTGGCAGTCCCGGCCCGCGACGAAGGCGTCCGTCTCGATGGGGGCACAGATGGCAGCCCACCGATCGTGGGTGGTCTGGGTGACGTCTCTGGCTGATCCGTCAGTTTCCGTCGCCTCCTCGAGGGACTCGAGCCCGTTGCTCGTCGCGCGGAGCCGTTCACGCGTGCTGGCCAGCCGGGCCCGGTATACGGATGGCTCGAGGGCGATGGGTTCGCTGTCGAGGGTCGAATCGTCCGCCTCGAGCAACGCCGGATACCGGGTGGCGAGGGCACGGATGGTGGCAACTCGGGGTGGCGGCTCGCGGTCGTCGTCCCGGCGGTAGTACAGCTTTCGGGGGCAGTAGGCGGCAGTCCGGAGGTCGCTGAACGCGACGCGTGACATGTGGGCGCTGGCCCCGCGATGGTATATGTACTACTGGTTGGCCGGGCGGGCCCGAGGACCGTCCGACCCCTGCTGTGGCCCCGGTCAGAACGAGACGTCCGTCTCCATCCCCTCGGTGGCGTCCTCGAGGCCGTCCTCGCGGACGTCAGTTGCCATTCGGGAGGCGAGGTCCGAATCCGCGAGCAGGCTGTCGAACTCCTCACGGTAGCGGTCGTTCGCGGCACGGGATTCGCCTTTGGCTGCCGCGACCTTCCGGTAGCGGCTGATCGTCTCCGTATCGACGTCGTACTCGGCAGCGAGGGTCTCGTCGGGTTCTTCCCGGTCACGGATCGCCACGAGATCGACCTCGTCGGCGTCGTCGGCGTCCACCAGGTGGAGCGCACAGCGGGCCTCGAACACTGTCGATTCCTCGACGTCCAGTTTCGCGGCCAGTTCCGCGTCTGACGTGTGGTCGTAGTACCCTCTGGCGACCTGTTTGAGTCCCGCCTCCGAGAGCGGCGTTTCGAAGCCGTAGCGCTCTTTCATCTGGGCGATGACGCCCTCGAGGCGGTCCTCGATGGAGCGTTCGTCCTTCTCCAGGGAGCCACGGGTGTCCTCCTGGGACTCGGTGACCGTGTCCTCGCCGTCGGTGACGTTAGTGAATATATCGCGGAGTTCCTCGGTTTTCTCGTTCATGATTTCACTCTCCCGACGGGTGGCTATTTAAAGCTGTTGCCAACCGAAGCCGAACGCGATTGCCAGCCACGACGGGAATAAACTCACAACAAAATGGTTATTCCCGGATGACGGCACCGGGGTTAAGTCGGCTCTGTGCGAAGATTTAAGTTCACCTGCTCCGGGGAATAGTACATGATCGTTGTTGCAGCACAGGAGGTCACGAGGGAGACCTACTACGGGATCTCCTCGGTGGAGAAGGTGCTCTTCTATTTTCTCGCCGCCGTGGCCATCCTCGTGTTCCTGTACGGGGTGTACGCCCGCGTCGCCAGGTACGCCGAGGGCGACGCTGATCCCTTCGACCGCCTCGAGAACCTCTCGAGTCGAGTCACGAGCGCTGCGAAGATCGCACTGACGAACGAGAAACAGTTCAATCGAGATCTCTACGGCGGCCTGATGCACGCCTTCATCTTCTGGGGCTTTCTGACGCTGCTCATCGCGACCTCCATCCTCGCCTTCGACGAGTACGCCTACGGTATCGTGATGGACACCTCCTTCTGGTACGGCGACTTCTACCTCGCCTACCAGTTCATGGTCGACGCGATGGGGCTGCTGTTCGTCGTCGGGGTCGGGATGGCGATGTATCGGCGCTACTGGGTTCGAAACCAGCGCCTGTGGGGACGTCACACCTCCATCGAGGACGACATCTTCATCTGGTTGCTCTTCGTCCTCGGGGTCGGCGGCTTCGCCCTCGAGGGACTGCGGATTTACGCGACCGGGATGCCCGAGTGGGAGGTCGTGAGTTTCGTCGGCTGGGGTCTCGCGATGATGCTGGCGGCGCTCGAGCCGATGGGGATGTCTGAATCCCTGGCCGATTCGTTCCACTGGTGGGCGTGGTGGTCGCACTCGATCTTCGCGTTCGTCTTCATCGCCTGGATCCCCTACGCCAAGCCGTTCCACATGCTCTCGTCGTTCGCGAACGTCGTCACGCGAGACGAGAAGGCGGGTCAGCGCCTGCCCGGCGTCCCTGCCGACCTCGACGCGACCAACGCCGAATCCATCGACGACTTCACCTGGAAGGAACTGCTCGACCAGGACGCCTGTACCAAGTGCGGTCGCTGTTCGTCGGTCTGTCCGGCCAAGGCGTCGGGGCGACCGCTCGATCCCCGCGACGTCATTCTCGACCTGAAGACCTACCGGGAGGGCCTCGATGCCGGTAGCGAGGACAAACCGATCATCGCCGACGGCGGCACGTCGGTGATCGATTCCCACACGATGGAGTCCTGTATGGCCTGTATGGCCTGCATGGATGCCTGTCCGGTCGAGATCGAACACCTCCAGTCCTTTACCCGCCTGAACCGCCAACTGGTCGACCAGGGTGACGTCGACTCGAACATGCAGGACGTCTTCCAGAACGTGATGCAACACGGCAACACGTTCGGGGACCCTGCCCGCGAGCGCGCCGACTGGACCGAGGCCGTCGACGTCGAGGTCGCCGACGCCCGCGAGGAGTCAGTGGACTACCTCTGGTACGTCGGCGACTATCCGAGCTACGACGAGCGAAACAAGCAGGTCGCCCGGTCGCTGGCAACCATCCTCGACGCCGCCGACGTCAGCTTCGGCATCCTCTTCGAGGACGAGAAGTACGACGGCAACGACGTTCGCCGGATCGGCGAGGAGTTCCTCTACCTCGAGCTGGCGGGCCACCACGTCGAGTCCTTCGAGGCCTGTGAGTTCGAGACGATCGTCTGTACCGATCCCCACAGCTACAACACGTTCAAAAACGAGTACCCAGAGGTCGACTTCGCCGAGTTCGCCGACGACCCGATGATGCCCTTCGAGTACGACGGGTTCTGGAACGAAGACGGCGACGTCGAGGTCCTCCACTGGACCCAGGCCGTCGAGGAACTCGTCGAGACCGGCGCGCTGGCTCTGTCGGGAACGGAACTCGATTACACCGTGACTTACCACGATCCCTGTCACCTCGGGCGGTACAACGACGAGTACGAGGCCCCGCGGGAGCTCGTTCGGGCGACTGGCTGTGAGCTCCACGAGATGCCGCGCAACCGCGCCGATTCGTTCTGCTGTGGTGGCGGCGGCGGTGGCCTCTGGATGGACTACGACGAGGAGCCAAAACCGAGCGAGGAACGGCTCCGGGAGGCACTCGAGGACACCGACGCCGGCGGCGCGGTCGAGAAGTTCGTCGTCGCCTGTCCGATGTGCATGACGATGTACGAGGACGGCCGGAAGACCGGTGGCTACGAGGACGAGATCGAGATCGTCGACATCGCGGAACTCATCGTCGAGGCCATCGACGAACGGGAGACCGCCGGCCTCGAGTGAGTCGCGACCGACCCTCGATTCGCCAGTCTTTCGCGGGCGGACCGATTGTTCGAACTGTCCGCGTTCAACGGGGGAGTCGCGAGTTCGGGTCGAGGACCGCCACCGGGTGCGACGACCCACGGGTGAGCAGGTCCTCGAGCTGGTCGCCACAGGAGGTGCCACTGGCAACCACCACCCGTTCGCGTGCCTCGGGCGTGCTGAACTGCTCGGCGAGCCGGTCACCGACGTCCATGCTCAGTTCGTAGTACTGGGATTTGTAGCCGAAGCTGCCGGCCATGCCACAGCACTCGACGTCGCTCTCCAGGACGTCGTACCCGAGGTCGTCGAAGACCGCACGCGTGTATCGGTCGAGTCCCAGGGTTCGCTGTTGGCAGTGGGCGTGGTAGGCGATGGGTGGCCCATCCGTCCGCAGGGCCGCCGGGTCGGCACCGTTCTCGAGGCAGCCATAAACGTACTCGAGGACCTCGTAACTCCTGTCCCGCAATCGTTCGAACGAGCGCTCTGGGAGCAGTTTCTCGTACTCGCCGCGGAACATCGCGAGGTCACTCGGTTCGATGACGACGACGTCGCGACCGGCGTCGATGTGTTCGGCCAGCGCAGCGTAGACGCGGCTGGCTTTCGCGTCGGCCGTGTCGATCATCCCCTGGGAGAGCGGGGCGCGGCCGGTGCCGGGAACCGATGGGATTTGGACGTGTACCGACAGCGCCTCGAGGACGCGAACGGCCGCCTTCCCCCGGTCGACGTCGACGTAATTGGTGTAGGTGTCGGGGTAGAGGATCACCTGGTGGTTGGCGTCAGCAGCCGAAACCTGGGGTCCACGGTCGTCGAACCAGTCCACGAGCGTCTCGCGCTGGAACGCGGGTAACGGCCGTCTGCTGTCGATGCCGACGAACCGTTCGGCGAGTGAGCGAACGGGCTCGAGACCACCAACCCAGTTCGAAAGCGGCGCGGTCGCCGAGCCGAGTTTCGCGAGCGTCTCGTAGTTCCCGAACAGCCGCTTTTGCAGGTCGATTGTCCCGGTCGCCGCTTCGTCGGGAACCAGTTCGTCGGAGAGGAAATCGAACCGACTCGCCTCGCCACGATGGTTGAGCCGGTCGCGAACGACGGTGTTGATCCAGGGGATGTCGATTTTCACGGGGCAGGCTTCGACACACCTCGAGCAGCCGGTACAGAGGTCGTTGAATTCGGCGGCGGAGTCGTAGCCGTGGACACCGGCCTCCCAGCCCGTGGCGATGCCACCGGTGTAGGTTTCGCCACCGAAGGCGTGGCCACCGACGGACTGGAAGTTCGCGCAGGTGTTCGCACAGGCCGAACAGCGGATGCAGTACAGCGTCTCCCGGAGCTGGTCGTCCTCGCGCATGGCCATGCGGCCGTTGTCGATCAACACCAGGTGAAACTCGCGGTCGTCGTCGCGGTCGGCAAACGCCGACTCGGGGTCGTCGGGGTCGACGATCGGTGAATCGACTGGCGGCGTCAAAAGCGAGACGTAGGCGGTGATGTCCTGTCCCGTCCCGGATCGTCCGATCAGTTCGATAAACGGGGCCAGGTCCTCGACGGTGGGAACGATTTTCTCGACGCCGGCGACGGCGATGTGGGTATCCGGCACGACGGCCGTCTTTCGGGCGTTCCCTTCACTCGTCACGAGCATGAGCGACCCCGAATCTGCCGTGATGAAGTTCGCCCCCGTCATGCCGATATCCGCATCGGCGATCTGCTCGCCCAGCCGTTCGCGGGCGAACATCGTCAGTTCCTCGGGCGTCTCGAGCGGTTCGGCCGGGTCGAACTGGGTGTTGAACAGGCGCGCAATCTCCTCGCGGGATTTGTGAATCGCTGGCGCGACGATGTGGGAGGGGGCTTCCTCGGCAACCTGCAGGACCCACTCGCCGAGGTCGGTCTCGACGACGTCGACACCGTCGCGCTCGAGCGCCGCGTTGACCTCGAGTTCCTCGCTGGTCATCGACTTCGATTTGACGAGTCGTTCGGCGTCGGTCTCGCTCGCAACGTCTCGGATGTAGCGGTTGGCGTCGGCGGCGTCTTCGGCCAGATAGACCGTCCCGCCGTTTTCCTCGACGGTCTCGGTCACCGCTTCGATCAGTTCCGGGAGGCGCTCGATCGCCCCTTCCTTGATCGTCCGTGCCTCGTCTTTCAATTGCTCGTAGTCCTCGAGGCCCGCGACGGAGTCGTATCGCCCTTGATTGAATCCCAGAGTGTTCGCCTCGACGGCAGGCCCCTCCGTCTCGAGGAGGTGGCGAATGTGATCGGCTTTCGTCTCCCGCTCGGTTTTACTCATTGTCCACGCCCCTCTCCGTCGCGTTCGAGCAGGCCGTCGTCTCGAGGACGACGACGTGGACGTCCTTCGGCCCGTGTGCGCCTGTGACGAGGGCGCCCATGTCCGCGGTTGCGCTCGGGCCGGTTGCGATGATCGCGCTGGCACCATCTCGAAGCGTTGGCCCGAGGCGCTCGATCGCGCGCGGCATGTCGGGGACGATATCGGACGCCCGGAGTACGGGGACGTGGAGATCACAGAAGAGGCTCACCTGCTCGGCGCCCTCGGGCGTCGACGGCAGGACGACGCTACCGTAGTCGGCGACGGCGAACGAGGCAGCCGTGACCCCCGTCACCGCCGTTTCGAGGGTTGCCGGTGTCGGCTCGTGGGCTACCCAATCGGGGAGACACACGCCATCGAACGGGAGCGGCGTCCCCACGACCGGCCCGTCGACGATGGATTGAAGCGTCCTGTCGAACGTGGCCGGGTCGGCCGCCGTTACAGGAACCCCGAGGTCCTCGAGTGCGGCCTCGAACCGGTCTCTATCGGTGGCTGTCTCGACGCTCATGGTCCGATGCTACGACCGTCTCCATATAGCTGTTCTGCTGGTTCTCACGTTTCCCCAGAGAAGGCCACGTAGAGAGCGGACGCCGGTCAGGCCGACACGTCGGTGGGGTCGGTTCGCACCGCATCAGGATCGTCGTCGACGCTCGCTTGCAACTCACGGACGTAGTCGGTGAAGTTCTCGAAGACCAGACTGGCGGGGCGCGCTTTCGCGTGGTTTTCCGCCGTGACTTGCTCGAGCAGGTGCTCGCGGTAGGCCGGCTCGAGGTCCTTGTTGTTGAGCAGCTTCGTCATCGTCCGCTGGTCGAACTCGGGGTGGAACTGGACGCCGAACACCCGGCCACAGGCGTAGCCGTGATTCGAGTACTGGTTTGCCGCCAGCGCCCTGGCTCCGGGTGGTAACTCCACGACGGCATCGGAGTGGCTGGTGTAGGCGGTAAAGCGCTCGTCGATGCCATCGAACAGCCACGTGTCCTCGAGTTGTTCGATCTCGCTGTAGCCGACCTCGTAGTCGCCCATGTCGTCGACGGTGCCGCCGAGAACGTCCGCCAGCAGCTGGTGGCCCCAGCAGACCCCAAGGTGTGGAATCCCGCGGTCGATGGCCTCGGCGACCCACGCCTTGGTGGGGCCGATCCACGGTTCGTCCCAGTAGACCGACGCTCTCGAACCGGTGACGACGACGCCGTCGTACTCGAACGTCTCGGGTATTTCGCCCTCGGGCAGGTGGAACTCGGCCAGGGAGGCGTCGAGTTCGCGTCGGAAGTTCCGTCGCGTCTGCTCGCCGTCGTAGGCGGCGTTCAACAGTGCGAGCCGCAGAGTCGTCATTGCAGGAGAAAGGGGCTCATGCCAGTAATGCCTTCCCCTCGTGGCGACGCTGGCCACGAACGGTGACGGACTCGAGGACGACCGACACCAGTCTGGACGGGCCAGGACGGGCAAGCGCCAGCCTCTAACCGAGCAAGGACAGGTGAACGCTCGAGAAAATGATTCGTGCCGGTCTCACCGTGTTGGTGAGAACATCACACACGGGCGGTCGATGCCCGCGTTCGCGCTGAGTGTCGCTCAGCCGCGCATCCGTCGACGACGAACGGCCGCGCCGACGAGACTCGCGATGGCGACGAGTCCGAGCGCCAGCCCGAAGCCGGGTGCGCCGTCGGCGTCGGCTGCGTCATCGCTGGTGTCCGCCGTCGTGCCATCGCCATCGCTAGTGTCGTCCGCCGCCGTGTCATCGTCGTCACTGGCGTCCTCGGCCCCGTCGGTGTCTCCCTCGCGGTCGTAGACGAGTTCGAAGCCCTCGAGGCTGGTGTTGGACTCGAAGGTGACGGTCGACTCGTCGATCGACGCCGGATCGGGGGTGCTCGAGGCGACCGAGGTCTCTGTCGGCCCGTCGATTACGAGCCGCTGGTCACTGTCGAACCCGCTCGCGAACGGCTCCGTCAGCACCAGTTGGTCGTCGTCGACGGTCGCGAGTCCGTTCCACGAGACGGTGACGGCGACGATCCCGCGGTCGTCAGCCGAGTCGACGACGACCCCTTCGGCCGAGACGGTATCCGCGCCGTGCCCGCTCTCGTTTGCCACGTCGGCCATCCGATCGGCGAATCGCTCGAGCAGTTCGGCCTGGGTCTCCTCGTCATCCTCGAGTGACCTGAAGGCCTCGCGCTCGTCGTCGGCCCCGAGGTCGTAGACGGTCGTTAGCGTGATCGCGGCCGACCCGTCTTCCTCGAGGTCGACTGCGAGGGTCGATTCCTCGGGGTAGTCGTCGGTCGCGGCCACCGCACCGGCTGGGGCGATCACCGCGAGCGCGAGCGCACAGACGAGCAGCGTGACGGCGAGTGCGTGCGTGTTCCCGATCATTCCTCGCCAGCGTTACCGCTGCCCTGGCCGGCCTCGCCGTTCCCGCCCTCGGCTCGCTCGGTGGCGTCTTCGGCGTGTTCGAGGGCCGCCTCGGCATCGTCATCGGCGAGGGCCGTGGCGTCCTCGAGTGCAGCAGTCGCGTTCTCGTAGGCCGCCTGGGCGTCCTCGAGGGACTGCTGTGCGTCCTCGTCGTCGTCCACGCTGTCGTTCGCGCGATCGATCTCGTTGGCCGCACGATCGATCTCGGTGTCGGCGCGGTCGATTGCGCCGTCGCGGTCGGAGAGGTTCCCGGCGTCCTCGGACTGGTTCGTCGCATCGTCTCCGTCACCGCCAGGGACGTCGGCCGGTGTGCCCGGCGCGCGGTCCGCGGCGACGCCCTGTCCGACCCGGTCACCCGCGATCGACTGGGCGATCTCGGCGACCTCCTCGCCGCCGAGTTGGTTCGCTCGCTCCTGCAGTTCGGCGATCGACTCGTGGTCGATCCCGCGCTCCTCGAGGACGTCTGCTGGCAGCTCACTTGCCGTCGCGTTCGCGTGGCCGACGAGTCGTTCAGTCGTGGCCTTCTCGGCGGCGACGCCAGCAACCTTCGCCTGGTAGGTGCCGTTGCTGATCTCACCGTCGTCACGGGCCTCCTCGAGTGCCTCGAGTTCGGCTTCCTGGGCCTCGAGGCGGTCCTCGACGTCGGTCAGGGTATCGTTGACGACGTCTGCCTGGGCGTCTTCGGTCTGGGCCTGGGCGATCTGGACGCCGTAGGTCCGTTCGTCGACCTCACCGTCGATTTCGGCTGCCTGGACGCCGACGACGCCGCCCAATTTCTCGCCCGGCGCCGCCGACTCGTTGGCGGCCTGGTCGTTCGTGTTCGATTCGTCGCTGTTCGCGTACGTGACGGCTCCGGCGAGGGGAACCGCGGTCATCGCGAGGACCACGGCGAGCGCCACGAGGATCGTTGTCGTTCGCTTCATCACGATTGCTGCTTATTCCCGGCTCCTGATATACCCGGCTGGCGCTCACTCGGATTCAACGACGTTTTCGGCCGTTTTCGTCGGTTTTCACCCTGGCGCAGTCTGCTGATTCTGCGGATACGTGACAACCAAGGGTCAGGGCTGCCGGTTCTCGAGATCGAGCGGGTCCTCGTCGGCGAACGTCAGCACGTTTTCGCGCCCGATCCGGAACGACTCGACCATCCCCTCCTCGCGGAGCGAGCCGACGACCTTACTCGTCTTGGCGTCGGTCCAGTCGAGTTCCTCCTTGACGGTCTGTTGTTTGACGCGGCCGCCGTTGGCCTCGAGAATCCGGATCACCTGCTCGTCGTTGCTGAGCAGGTCCGGGTCGACGTCGGGGTCGGCCGGCGTGGCCCTCGATGCGTTCGCTCCGTCGTCGGCTGTCGCCGTGGCCGCGGCGGTCTCCGTGGCGCTTGCCGTCGTCGAACTGGGGGCTGGCCCGCCCTCACTCGAGTCGGCGCCGTCCGCGGGGCTCCGCCCGCGAAGCCACCAGACTCCACCTCCGCCGAGGACGAGGAGTCCGCCGAGGCCGCCGGCGATGAGGAGCCAGCTCAGCGACGTTCCTTCCGGGGCAACGACGACACGTGGCTCGCCCGAGACGAAGTCGGTCTCCCCGCCGTGCCAGATCACCGCTCGGTCGCGGGTGTCGTCCGGTTCGGGGCTGACGGCCGTTCGCTCGTACCCCTCCGGCCAGCTGATCAGCAGGCGGGTTCCGTCGTCGATGTACAGTCCCTCGATGGCGTCGCCGGCGTGAATCTCGTCGTCCTCGAGGGCGGCAAAGCCCTGCCACTCGAAGGTGTAGCGAACGACGCCGTACTCCCGCGTCAGCGACTGGCGATCGGTCTCGACAGCTACGTCTCCAGTGCCCATCTCGCGACCGGTCGCCTCGCTCGCGGCGGCCACCGTGTCGTCGATCCGACTCTCGAACTCGGCGGTGTGTCCCTCGGGGTCATCCTCGATGTCTTCGCGCAGGGATTCGAAGGCCTCCTCGTTGTCCGCGTCGTCCAACTGGACCCAGTATTCGATAGTCCACTGGGCCGACCCATCGTCCTCGAGGGCAATATCCATGCGGACCTCGTCGGCGTCGATGTCGTCGGGCGAGAGGGACATCTCCTGGCCAGTGGCCTCGTCGCCAACTGCGAGGGTGGGAGCCGCGACGAGGAGACAGCAACCGAGAAGGACCACCATGGGGAGGACCAACCTGGGCTTCATTTCGTTTCGTCCGGGGAAAGTCACCTGGCCATTATCAATCCTTGGGGCTCTTGATACTACGTTGTCGAGTTGCCGGCCGCTCGAGTGGGGATTCCGCGTCCGATCTCGGGAACCGATGCCCGGGCGGTGGTTCCAACACGTCACACCGCTGAGACGGAGGGTCGTTAAAAGGAGTGCGTGCGTGGTGGGTCACGCCTGGGCCCGGTCAGCGGCGGAAGGGGGGCCGATTTACAGCGGGGCAAGGGTCACGCCGGGAGTGATATCGCTGACGACGTCACCGAGGGCCTCGATACCGCCCGCGACGAAGTCACCGATTGCACCGAGCAGGTCAGTCACGAAGTCCGGAACTGGATCGGGCAGTTCGTCTGGCGGGCCCTCTCCAGGTGTGGCGGCGGCGATACCCATCGTCCCGGTGAGGACGAACAGTGCGAGTGCAATCGTGAACAGCGGTCGAATCGGTCTCATACAGGGTGATCCAGGAGTCGACCGGTCTTCAACCCAGACAGTCTTGACCCCAATTCACTTTCGTTTTCGTTAATTTGCGTCCGTTTGACCGACCATCTCTCGGGATATGTCTTTTCCGACACGTATGTCTCGAGCCAGCTGGCCGGAAAAATCGTGTCTACATCCCGGAGACCGCTACCGCTTCCCGGCGTCTCTACCCGGTGATTGCTCGGTCCGGGTTGGCAATCACCGATAGACAGTCACACCTAACGGTCTCATGACCTCCGACGGTACTCCCTATCAGAACGACTGGGGGGTCGGTGCGTACGGGCTGCCAAGCGGCGTCGGATCACGATCGGAGTACCCGACACGGCCGACGGCCTTGTTACTCACCGCCGAGTAGACCGCCAGCCGTGCATCGTCGGCCGTATGGAAGGTCTCGCCCTCGAGGCGGGTGAGTACCTC
>LKND01000075.1 GCA_001564275.1 Natrialbaceae archaeon Tc-Br11_E2g14
ACGGCAGGTGTGCAAGCGTCCTCGGGACCTGGGGCGGGTTCGAGCCACACTCGAGGCGAGGGCGTGCCTGTGGATTCGACCGAGCAGGTGGGAGCGGGTGATGGTTCGGGACCGACGGAAACGGGTGATCCGCAGCCAACCTCGGCGGATGGTGGCGTGGGATCCCCGTCGGTGTCGCCCTCGGGAACTGACGGGTTCGCATCGGGTGACTCCCGCTCACTGGCTGCCCTCGAGTGGGTGTTCGCTGACGTGGCCACGGGGGGCTATCGATCGGTCGCCCAGCGGCGGGCGGCGCGATCGGTACCGGTAGTCGAGCCCACGGTGTTCGATCCCTATCCGCGCCTGCCAGCGGCGATGGGCGAGATTCGGGTGGCGATCGGGCGGGATGGACAGCTGGTGTTGCTCGAGGGGCACGAACGCCTCGCGGTGGCAGGGGTGCTCGGAGTGGCGTCTGTGCCGGTGTTCGTGGCTGGTCGCCACGAGCGCTGGCAGCGGCGACGGGAGGAAGTGGTTCTGACAGGGATCGGTGGGGAGCATCCGGACCTCGAGGGGTTGTAGGGCGCGGAAATCCCCATTGCTTATTGCGGTCGACCGACGACGAGGTGGTGAGGGCACGTAGCTCAGTCCGGATAGAGCGTCGGACTTCTAACTCCGATGGGTTGCCGTTGGGGGGAGTGATCCGACGGTCGTGGGTTCGAATCCCACCGTGCCCGTGCGAAATGTAATCGATCAGTAGCTCTCACAGATCGGACGGGAGAGCGGCTGTAAAAGGCACGGCGTACCGAATCGCAATCTTTCGATTCGGTCCCAAAACCGGATATCAATAATCAAACGAACACACTCCGCTCGAGGCCGCCCCCCGCCGCGATCGTCGGGCCGAGCAGGTGCCTGGTCCGCCGACGGGTGAGTGTCGAGTCGTGGTGAGACGTGGGCGGTGGCCGGCTCGTTCGTCGACACGTCAGAACACCCCCGTCACCGTGCCGATCGCCACGAGGGCGACGGTTAACGCGCTGGCCGCCAGCAGGTAGCCAGTGATCACGCTGTCGTACCACTCCGCTTTCGAACCGCTATATTGGAGACGTTGCATGGATCTGTGTCGAGATTATTTGTAGGCGATCAGGTAGAACGCCGCGCCGTTCAGGGCGACCATGAACCAGCCGACGTACCACAGACTCTCGAGGGTGACCGACACGGCGGGCACGAGTGCCGACAGGATGAGCAGGATCACGGCCACGAGCAACACCGTCGACTCGAGGTCGCTGTAGTCGGGCACACTGGTGCCGTCGGTGGTGATCCAGGCGGTCACCATAACGATTACCGAAGTGATGAAGCTGTACGTGAATTCGCTTCCGTGCGCGAAATACAGTGCATCGTCGAGGCCCGCGTGAAATGGAGCTCCGAAGTCGAGTGTGCCGACGGCGGCCACGCTGAACGTCGCGAGGACGAACACGGGCGCGAGCACGCTGTCGATCAGGTCGATACCGTCCTCACGGCGGACCGCGCCGGGGACGTACGTGTTTGGGAGGCTGCGTGCCATACCCTCGAGCGGTCACCTTCGAAGGTGATACGCAAATTGTCGCCGATACGGAGAAGCTATGGTAGCCAGTTAAACTCATTGCAGATCTTATCGCAAGACTGACTGGTGACCAGTGTGTAACTCGTTTCAGCTGTTATAATCTACGTCGCGCTCGAATCCCCGGAACCTAAGATGATCGTCGGGGACTGGTTCGCTACAGCATTAGTGCAATTCGAGGGCTGGGACTTACTGTCGTTGGTGGGAATGGCGACCGCTCGTGATGCTTAAAAATAACTCAAATCATTCAACTGGGGAGTCTTAGTCCTCTTCAACAGTGAACTCTGCCTCGATCGCTTGGGCCTCTGCCGTATCGCCTATGATGTCCTCCTCTCCGACGTCACCTGCGAACGGTCTGACTGTAAAGTCGGCCGCATCGTCGTCATCGACTCCGTCAACCTCCCATCCTTCGCCATCATCATCTTGTTCCCACTCGACTGTTGCCTCTGCACCGGTGGTGGTCAACACTGCAACGACTTCACCTTCTTCGTAGATGTTGTCACCACCCCCATTGTCTTCGTCAATGTCTTGTTCAGCAACTATTGCAACCCCGTCTGCATTCCCTGAATCGTACGAGGTCAACTCTACGGTGACTTCGTCGCTTTCATCGCCGCTGATATCGACTACAGCAGTTGGATCGGTCTCGCCTGGCCCAATATCCAGTACGAATGCAGCTATCACGGCTGCCAGAATCACCGTTATTGCAACCATGAGGATGACACCAATCACGGGTGAAACCGCTTGCTCTTCCTCTGAACCGGCCAGCTTTTTTGTAAGATAATTAGTCATGGTACTCTTCTAAATCGTCGAGGATTGCGATGTTATCCATTTCACCTACGTCATCGGGCTCTTCATCCGCACTGTAGGCTACCAAAACGTACTCTGATCCAATATTATACGTGTCTGATTGGCCTGATACAGTCAATGGGTCGTCAACAACACTATCATCATTGTCTGTTCCTTCAACGATCGCAATACCGTCAGCTGTACCATCTAGAGACTTGAGCGTAACTTCTACATCAGTATCTCCGCCGTCATCCAACTCGAATGATACATTTGGGTCTGCGTCGCCTGGACCAATATCGAGAACAAAGGCCGCGATAACTGCAGCGAGGATTACTGTAATTGCGACCATTAAAATAACACCTATTACAGGTGATACTCCCCGTTTATCCTCGGGTCCTAGCAACTTTTCACACATTGTATCAATCACTGAACTCCACCTCATCTAAATTATCAATAATTGCGTAGTTATCGAGATCCTCCAAACTCGTATCATCACTAACCGATTCCCCACCGTTATCATATGCGATTAGTGCAGAATCGTCACCGTATTCATCCCCGGTATAGTCTCGAGTTCCACCACTGATAGTTAGCACATCGTCGGAGTCCATTTGATCTGCACTTTCGTCGGTAACGTCTTCCAGTACGACGATTCCATCAGTACCCCCATCAAGTGAATTCAATTCAACTTCGACACCGCCGTCAACATCTGATGTAGTGTATGATGCAGAAGGATTAGCTTCTCCCGGCCCAATATCCAACACGAACGCCGCAATCACGGCTGCGAGAATAACCGTAATTGCAACCATTAAAATAACACCAATCACCGGTGACACTGCTCTCTCTGTCGATTCCTCAGTCGTTGGCCGCTTACTTCGCATGCGCATAGTCTGATCTGCACCGTGTGAACGATAAGAAACCTTATTAGTCGGGTCCGTAACCCAACGAGTGACGGATGGGGCTGGGGGATGCACCCGAGCAAGCACCACCGTCAGTTTCTCTCGTACACGACCGATGCTGGTAATCTACCCTCATTGGTAGGTAATAAAGACTGTGGCAGGTTCCAATCAATCGGCAGTCAGCCAACAGTAGACAGTTTCATGTTTGATAATCAGCGGGCTGCTGAAGGAGTACAGCGGCCCCTTGAAGCGACGCCGTCTGTCGATTTACAATCTCGAGCCCCCCAACCCAAACCAGACACTCGAGGTGTGCCTGTACACGACCAATGAGCCCCAGCGCGTTCGTCACCGAGGAAATCGAACTCATCGCCGACCGACTCGACGACCAGGAACGCGCCGAGCTGACCGCGACGGTTCAGGAGGGGGCAGCGTGAGCGACCTCGAGCCGATCCCGCCAGCGGAAGCGGCGGAAATGTACCACCACGCAAAGCGGGACGGACACGCGGAAGCAACTCGACGGAGTTCGAAACACCGGATCGGGGCGTTCCTGCAGTTCTGCGAGGAGCATGCGATCGACAATCCCAACGAACTCAGCGGCCGCGACCTCTTTCAGTACCGCATCTGGCGACGAGAGGGACAGGGTGAAGGACGCGAACCCATCAAACTGGTGACTCTGAAGGGGCAACTCGCTACCCTCCGAACGTTCCTCAAATTCGCCGCGAACATCGACGCCGTGGCGCCGTCCCTGTACGAACAGGTCGCCCTCCCGACGATGAAACACGGTGCTGACGTGTCGGATTCGACCCTCGAGCCGGGACGGGCCGTCGACGTTCTCGAGTCCCTCGAGCGAGCGCACCCAGCCTCCAGAGACCACATTATCATGCTCTTGCTCTGGTGCACCGGAGCCAGGACGGGGGCGATTCGTGGCCTGGATCTGGCGGATTTGGCCCTCGAGGGTGAGCATCCGGAGGTGAAGGGACCGGCCATACGGTTCGTTCACCGTCCGGAGACCGACACCCCGCTCAGGAACCAGGAGGATGGCACCCGGTGGAATCGGATCAGCGAACTCACCGCGAAGTACCTCACCGACTACCTCGAGCTGCACCGTCACGACGTGACGGACGACCACGGGCGCAATCCGGCGATCACGACCACCCACGGGCGTCCGGCGGGCAACACGATTCGGAAGGTTCTGTACCGGATCACTCGCCCGTGTTGGCGCGGAGAGGACTGCCCCCACGATCGGGACGTGGACACGTGCGATGGCGCACACCTGGACCATGCCAGGAAGTGTCCATCGTCACGATCCCCCCACGACGTCCGGAGTGGACGGGTGACGTTCTACCGAAGCGAGGACGTTCCGCGGCGAGTCGTTCAGGATCGACTCAACGCGAGTGAGGATATTCTCGACAAACACTATGACCGGCGAGCAGACCGCGAACAGGCCCAACAGCGCAGCAAACACCTTCCTGACCTGTAAACCAATGATCGACAACCCACATCCCGCGAGAAATTGCGTCACTCATGCCCACCGTGCCCGTGCCTGCTCGCAGAGCTCGCAGGAACGGCACTCGAGGATTCGAACCAGGGAGCAGCGTTGCTGCGACCATGGTTCGAATCCCAGCGTGTGCGTCGGGGGATGCCGGGACAACGCCCGACCTGTGGCACGGTACCGTAGGAAGGGCGTCACGGGGAACGCGGCACCAATGCAGCGGCGAGTGCCCGCCACGGGCCGTCACTCACCGGCAAGTGAGGATACTGATCCTCGTCAGTCGGTGTCTCTTTATCCGACGAAACCAACAGTACCCCGATGGCTGAAACAGAGTCGAGACGGATAATCGTCGATACGGACACGGCTGGAGACGACACGCAGGCGCTCGTCCTTGCAGCACTGTCGGACCGCGTCGAACTCGAGGGAATCACGATCTGTGCGGGGAACGTCCCCTTCGACTATCAGGTCGAGAACGCGAAGTATACCCTCGAGTTGGCCGGCGTCGCCGACGAGGTCCCCGTCTACGAGGGCGTTCGCTCACCGCTGCAAAAAGAACACGATTTCGCCGAGTACGTCCACGGTGAGGGCGGGCTCGGTGGGGAACTGTTCCCTGATACGGGCATCCCGTCGGCGGACGAACACGCCGTCGACTTCATCGTTCGGAGCGCTCGAGAGAGCCCGGGCGAGATTTCGCTGGTCTGTATCGCCCCGCTGACCAACGTTGCAGTCGCGCTCCAGCACGAACCAGACTTGCCCGAACTGCTCGACGAAGTGCTGATCATGGGTGGGGCGGTGAATACGCTGGGCAACATCACGCCCGCCGCGGAGTACAACTTCTGGGTCGACCCCGACGCCGCCGCCATCGTGATGGACGCCTTCGAGACCACGCTGGTCGACTGGGGTGTGACCATCCGAGATTCGACGTTCGACGCCGACGTATTCGGCGAAATCGAATCGATCGACACGCCACTGGCCGAGTTTTACACGACGATCACCGAAGCCGTCCGCGAGTTCAACAGCCAGTCAGAACACGACTCGTTGGGCGAAGACGTCACCACCCAACCCGACTCGATGACGATCGCGACGCTGCTCGAGCCGGACATCGTCGAGGAGGCGAGCACGTACCACGTTGCCGTCGACGACCGCGCGGGGATGACACGCGGCTACAGTCTGGTCGACGAACTCGAGGTGACCGACGGCGAGGCGAACACCCGAGTGATCGAGTCGGTCGACGGCGACCGGTTCACCGAGATGCTTCTCGACGCGTTCCGTCACCGCGATCCACACCACGAGAAGTGACCGTTCAAAAGGCCGTGATTGATTTCCCCTCATAAAGGTCAAGAAAATTCACCCTCGGGCGCCCAAAACCGAACCTATAAATCGATTGCGTCAAGTCAACCCTATGTATGCAACGACGCACGTTTCTGACAACGGTGGGAGTGGGTGCAACGGCTGGACTGGCTGGCTGTCTGGTTGGCGACGATGACGACGATGGAAACGGTGTGGACGACACCGGAAACGGCGAAGACGACGACGTCGATTCGGACATCACCGTCGGCATCATTTATTCGACCGGCGGGCTCGGCGACGAGTCGTTCAACGACATGGCGTTCGCCGGCATCGAGCAGGCCGAAGAGGACTTCGGCATCTCCTATCAGAACGCCGAACCTGACGAACCGGCCGACATGAACGACATGCAACGCCAGTTCGCGAGCGACGAGGACATCGACCTGGTCTGTTGTATCGGGTTCGACCACGAAACCGACCTCGAGGAGAACGCCGCGGAGTACGACGACCAGCGGTTCGCCCTCGTCGACGCCGTCGTCGAGGCGGACAACGTCGCGAACTACACGTTTCGAGAGCACGAGGGTTCGTTCCAGGCGGGCCACCTCGCGGGGCTGCTCTCGACGATGGACTACGCCCACGGTGCCGGTGAAACCGACACTGACGAGGCACGAGTCGGGTTCGTCGGCGGCGAGGAAATCGCCCTCATCGAGCGCTTCGAAGCGGGCTACATCGCCGGCGCACAGCACGCCGACGATGGCATCGAAACGCCCTCGGCCTATGCAGGGAGCTGGAACGACCCGTCGACTGGCCAGGAAATCGCGACCGGAATGTACGACGACGGTGCCGACGTCGTGTTCCACGCCGCCGGTGGGACCGGTGGCGGCGTCTTCGAGGCTGCACAGTCGGCCGGTCGATTCGCGATTGGGGTCGACGACGACCAGTCGATCAGCGCTGACGAGTTCAGCGACGTGATCGTCGCGAGTATGGTCAAACGCGTCGACACCGCGGTGTACGAATCCATCGAGGCCGTCGTCAACGACGAGTTCGAGGGCGGCATGAACGACCTCGGACTCGAGGACGAGGGTGTTGGGGCGACCATCGGACAGGACTTCGAAGGCGACCTGCCCGAGGAGGTCGTCGACGCCCTCGAGGACTCGCGCCAGGCGATCATCGACGGAGAGATCGACGTACCTGACAACCTCGACGACCTCTGATCGAGATGAGTCCTGACGAGCGGGATAGACGGGCGGCGACAGGGACACCATCGTCGGTTCACCTCGACGGTATCACCAAACGGTTTCCCGGCGTCATCGCAAACGATGACGTCGACCTCGAGGTCGAACGTGGGACGATTCACGCCCTGATCGGCGAGAACGGGGCCGGGAAGACGACGTTGATGAACGTCCTCTATGGCCTGTACGAGCCTACAGCGGGAACCGTCCGTATCGACGGCGAGCCACAGACGTTCGAGGACCCTGGCGATGCCATGGACGTCGGCATCGGGATGATCCACCAGCACTTCATGCTCGTGGACACCATGACTGTCGCCGAGAACGTCGTCCTCGGGAACGAGCCGACCAAATGGGGCGGCATCGTGACCGACAGGGCACGGGCCAACCGCGAGACGCAGGCACTCGCGGACCGCTACGGCCTCGAGGTCGAGCCAACCGAACTGATCGAGGAGATTAGCGTCGGCGAACAACAGCGCGTCGAAATCCTGAAAACGCTCTACCGGGGGGCGGACATCCTGATCCTCGACGAGCCGACGGCCGTCCTCACGCCACAGGAAGTCGAGTCGCTGTTCGACATCCTCAGAGAGTTGATCGCCGAGGGGAAGACGATCATCTTCATCACGCACAAACTCGGTGAGGCGCTCGAGGTGGCAGACGAGATCAGCGTGTTGCGAACCGGGGAGCTGGTCGGCACGGTCGACGCCGAGACGGCTACTCGTGAGGAACTCGCACGGATGATGGTCGGGCGTGACGTCCTGCTCGAGGTCGACAAACCGGCTGCCTCACGGGGTGACCTCGTCCTTGACGTCGAGGACGCCACCGTCGAGGACGACCGTGGCGTCGTCGCGGCCGACTCGGTGAGCCTCGGCGTCCACGAGGGCGAGGTGGTCGGCATCGCTGGCGTCGACGGCAACGGCCAGTCCGAACTGATCGAGGCGATCACCGGCCTTCGAAAACTGACTAGCGGGACGATTACGTTCGACGGTCGGGATATCACGACCGATTCCAGGCGCAGTCGAGTCTCGGCTGGTATGGCCTACGTCGCCGAAGATCGGCAGAAACGGAGCCTGGTGATGGAGTACGAACTCCGACGGAACGGGTTACTTGGTCGCCAGCACCTGCGCCCGTTTTCGGACGGTCGGCTGATCGACTGGGGAGCAACTGCCGACTACGTCGACGACGTTATCGAAGCCTACGACGTTCGGCCGACCGACCCCTCAGCCAAGGCCCACTCGCTTTCCGGTGGCAATCAACAGAAGTTCATCGTCGGTCGGGAGTTCGAACGCGACCCCTCGCTGGTCATCGCCTCACAGCCGACCCGTGGCGTCGACATCGGGAGCATCGAATTCATCCACAACCGATTGCTCGAGTTGCGAGCGGACGGCAAGGCGGTGCTGGTCGTCTCGTCGAAACTCGACGAGGTGACACAGCTCTCGGACCGACTGGCAGTGATGTACGATGGCGACCTTATCGCGGTCGTCGATCCCGAGACGGTCACCGAGAACGAACTCGGACTGCTCATGGCGGGTGAACGGCCTGAGGACCTGGACCTCGACGGTGCGCGTATACGGGGGACACCAGCGTGACCGACGATAGTGGTAGCATCCGAGAGCGCGGATCCGCCGCCCTCGACCGACTCGTCGATGCGACGGCCGCAGAACGAATCACGATTAGTCTGGCCTCGCTCGTGTTTGCGATTATCGTCGGCGCCGTCCTCGTGTTCGTCTCGGGGTTCGTCGCCGACTGCGCCGACCCGTTCATCTATCTGCCGGGGCTGGGCTATGGCTGTTACAACCCACTCGAGGTGTACTGGACGATGCTGACCGGGTCGTTCGGCTCGATGACCGTCATCGGACAGACGCTCCTGCAGACGACCTTGCTATTGTTCACTGGGCTGTCGGTGGCGGTCGCGTTCCGGGCCGGGCTGTTCAACATCGGGACTCAGGGGCAGATGGTACTCGGCGCGCTGGCGACGGCGCTGGTCGTCCTGGAACTCGCCGCGTACGTCCCAGACAACGCCATTGGGATGGTGATCGTGCTCTCGACGGGAGTGATCGTCGGCGCTATCGTCGGCGGGTTCTGGGGGATGATTCCCGGACTGATGAAAGCCTACGCGAACGCCCACGAGGTGATCACCACGATCATGCTCAACTTCGTCGCCATCGGCATCGCGTTCTGGCTCGTTCAGGTCCACGTGGGCGATCTGACGACCGACTCGGTACAGACCGAGACCGTTCCGGCTGTTGCTCGATTCCCGGCGACGATCAGTGGCTCAAGATTTTCCGTGATCGCGCTCATCGGCGCGTTGCTCGTCGCGGCTGGGATCTACCTGCTCTACACGCGAACGGTGATCGGCTACGATCTGCGGACGAGCGGTATCCAGGAAACTGCCGCCGAGTATGGAGGCGTCAACGCCAAACGGAATATCGTCACCAGCATGACCCTCTCTGGTGTTCTTGGCGGGATTGCCGGTGCGATTTACGTCATGATGGTCCAGTACCGCTGGCAAGCCGGTATCCCACCGCTCGGGTTCGACGGCATCGCCGTCTCGATTCTCGCCGGGAACAACCCGGTCGGCGTGATTCCGGCGGCCCTGCTGTTTGGCAGCTTGAAAACAGGCAGCGTTGCCGTCGACCTGTCACTCGGCGTGCCGGGCGAACTCGTCGAGGTTCTCAGGGGGCTCATTATTCTGTTTATCGCCATGCCGGAGTTCTTCCGCATGATCGGCAAACGATTCGGGTACGGAAACGGGTCGGTGGCAACCGACGGCGGTGAGGCGCAATGAACGCCCCGTCACTCACTCGTCGGCAGGGGCTGGTGATCGGCGTGATCCTCTTTGGCCTGCTCACACTGGGACTCATCATCGACGGCGGCCGCCAACTCATCAGCGATGTGACCGGCGTGCTCAGTGTCTCGTATCTCACCTCCGCGATTCGGCTGACGGTGCCGATCGCGTTCGCCGCCATGGGTGGTATCTTCGCCGAAAAGACCGGCGTCATCAACATCGGTCTCGAGGGGCTGTTGATCATCGGTGCATTCGGTGCCGTTGCGAGCCTGTATGCGCTCTCGGCGACCCCGATTGGCGCGAACATTTGGCTCGCGTTCGTGCTCGCCATCCTCGCGAGCACGTTCGTGGCCCTGTTGTTTGCCATCGTTTGCATCGAGTTCAAAGCCGACCAGATCATCGCTGGCCTTGCCGTCTGGTTGATCGCCCTCGGGTTTGCACCGTTCGCGAGCATTATCATCTGGAGTCGAACGAGCAGTCCGAGCGTAGGAACCTTTTCGACGGTTTCGATTCCAGGGCTCGCTGCACTCCCGTCCATCGGGCCGCTGTTCGAAGCCACGCCGCCGGTGTTCTTGCTGGCCCTTGCCGTCCCGTTCTCGTGGTATCTACTCAACCGGACCACGTTCGGGATGTGGATCGAGGCAAGCGGCGAGGACCCGAAATCCCTCGACACCGCAGGTGTCGACGTCCGGAAGGTCAGATACGCTGGCGTCTTGTTGTCGGGGGTCTACTGTGGCATCGGCGGTGCTGGTCTCGCGCTCAACACCGGCCAGTTCGTCGGCAGCGGCGACACCATGATCGACGGCCGTGGCTGGATTGGCCTGACAGCGTACCTGATCGGGAACTACAACCCCGTGGGAGCGTTCCTGGCGTCGTTCCTCTTTGCCGGCCTCGATGCGCTCCAGCTCCAGCTCCAGCAGATTGCGGGCTACGACGTCTCCTCGACGCTCGTCGAAATCATCCCCTACGTCGCCGTGTTGGTAGTCCTGACGTTCGTCGGACGCACGCGGATGCCGTCGGCTGCTGGAGAACACTACGAATCTGACGAGTAGGGTCCAGGCTTCCCGACTGTGTACAGCCGGTGGCCACATTGCAGCGAGAGTCTCCCAGCCAACCGACGATCTCGGGACCGGATTTTCGACGCTGTGTCCCGGGTCTGTAGGGGAGGCGTATACACGCCACCGGTAATCCCTGCCCCTTACGATTATGATGGTGGCTGAGAACCCACGACAGCAGACCGACGATACGACTCGAGCGCGCCGAATCTCCGGTCATGCTCGAGCGGCTCTTGGAGAGTGTCGAAAGATGCTCGACTCGCAGGTCACTCGTCCTCGAAGACGAACGTGCCGTCACGCTGAACGACCTCGCCATCGACCTCGATGAACGAGTCCTCGCTCATGTCGACGATCATGTCCACGTGGACGGCCGAGTCGTTGGTCTCGTTTTCCTCGCCGACGGTGTCGTCGTAGGCGCGACCGACCGCCATGTGGACCGTGTCGCCCATCTTCTCGTCGAACAGCATGTTGTAGGTGAACTGGTCGATGTCCCGGTTCATCCCGATGCCCAACTCCCCGAGGCGGCGGGCACCCTCGTCGGCCTCGAGGACCTCCGTCAGCACGGCCTCGTTCTTCGCAGCGGAGTGAGAAACCACCTCGCCGTCCTCGAACTCGAGGTGGGCGTCCGTGATCTCCCGACCCTGATGGTAAAGCGGCAGGTCGAACAGGACCTCACCCTCGACGCTGTCGCGCACGGGGGCGGTGAACACCTCGCCGCCGGGGAGGTTGCGCTCGCCGTAGTCGTTGAGGGTATGATTGCCGGCGACGGACATCGTCACGTCCGTGGTGTCACCGCTCTTGATGCGCACCTCGTCGGCCGGGTCGAGAATCTCGACCATGGCCTGTTGAAACTCGCGGACGGCGTCCCAGTCCTTGTTGACGGCGTCCCAAACGAAGTTCTCGTAACCCTCTCGAGACAGCTCCGCGAGCTGGGCGTTCGCCGGGGCGGGATACTGGGTGAGACACCAGCGTTTCGAGAGCCGTTCGTCCTGGATGGGGCGGTAGGCGTTGCTGTAGGCCGAACTGATCTCGGGGTCGACGTCACTGGTTTCGGTCGCGTTGTCGCCCGCTCGGATGGCGATGTAGACGTCCGTGTTCTCGATGAGTGCGAGTTCGTGTGCGGGGGTGTCGAACGCCAGGTCCTCGACCGCATCGACGGCAGCCCCGGCAGCCCGCAAAAACGCGCGGTGCTGGCGTTTGCCGGTTCGCTTGCTCGTGGTGATCGGATTCGCGCCGACGTCCCCGATGACCTCGTGGAGGGCGACGACGAGGTCCTCGGCGACGGGATGGGCGTCGATGACGACGTTGTCCCCGGGCCTGAGATCGACGGAGTGGGTGACGATCACCTGCGCGTGTTCGCGTATTCGTGGGTCCATACCCGCCACTTTCGCTACCGGCGAGTTACGGTTTTCGGAACGAAGCCGATCGAGAGAACACTCCGACGGCTCGAGTCGCGCCAGCCCCGGGACGGGTGAGTCCACTAGAACGCGCGAGGCCTCGAGTCGGCGGTCATCGATCGACATGTACAGAGCCAAAACAGGTATCTAATCAGGTACTTCTACAGAAATCGTGATACAGCCGTGTTACCACTTGTCGATGTAAACAGACGCTTCAGACGCTCTAACGACTATTTCGACAGATAAAAGAGCGTCAAACCCGTCCGGTCCATAATGACTGGTCGTCGAGATATGTTGTTGTTTGGGCTCCTCGCACTCGTCTGGGGGAGTTCCTTCGCGGCGATCGAGATCGGGCTGACGACGCTTCCACCGATCCTGTTTGCGGCCCTGCGATTCGACCTCGCGGCCCTGCTCTTCGTCGGTGTCGTCCTCGCGCTCGGCCTGCCCTGGCGACCGCGCTCGCACGTCGACTGGCTCGCGATCGCCGTCGGTGGCGGGATCCTGATCGGGGCACACTTCGCGCTGTTGTTTCTCGGACAATCCTACGTCTCGAGTGGCGTCGCGGCTATCGTCCTGAGTCTGACGCCGATTGTGACGCCGCCACTGGCGCTCGCGGTGCTCCCGCGGGAGCGATTGCGTGCGCCCGCCGTTGTCGGGCTCGCGCTCGGATTGGCCGGCGTCGTCGTCATCGCCACCGCCGGGGGCTCGCTCTCCGGGCAGGGCATCGGCGTCGCGCTCCTGTTCGGCTCGGCGGTCACGTTCGCGATCGGATCGGTCCTCACCGAGCGACTCACTGGCAACCTCCCGATGCTCTCCGTACAGGCCTGGGCGATGGGGGTCGGCGCACTCCTGTTGCACGCACTCAGCGCGATGCACCCGGCAGAACGGCTCACCGCTACCACGGTCACGCCCGAAGCGGTGGCTGCACTGGCCTACCTCGGCGTCGTCGCCACTGGCGGGGGCTTTTTCATCTACTTCGTCCTGCTCGAGCGGATCGGTGCGACGGAACTCAGCCTCGTGAATTACGCCGTGCCCATCGTCGCCGCGCTCGTCGGCTGGGCCGCCCTCGGCGAGCGACTGACGGTCGGGACGGCAGGCGGCTTCGGGTTGATCCTCTGTGGGTTCGCCCTCTGTAAGATCGGTGCCCTCTGGCGAACTGCAGCCCCAGTAGTGGGCTACGGCCCGACGCGACCAGCACACCATCACCCCGGGAGCGTCGTCGTCCGCGGCAACGTCTACCTTCCCGCGTCGCAGGTGCCCGGCCCCGAGTCACGTCGTGAGCCGATCGGCGGCGGTCCCGTCGGTGAGTCGAGGACAATCGAGTCGAGCCACGTCGGTGGGGCCGATTAGGATGTCGAGCGGGCACGTCGTTCCCCCCAACGACCCACCGAAGCTTGTCCCATTCCAAAGGACCAAACCCTCTCGTAACCCAGCTAACGCAGGCAGGTGGCTCTCGTGACCCAAAAACGCGAATACCGAGACGACTATCCAGAGCAGACGCTGTACATCCCCGGCCCGACCGAGGTGCGTGAGGACGTCATCGACGCGATGTGCGAACCGATGTTCGGGCACCGCATGGATCGCATGACGGACCTCTACACGACCATCGTCGAGGACACGAAGACCTTTCTCGAGACCGACAACGACGTCATTATTCTGACCGCCTCTGGCACCGAGTTCTGGGAGGCTTCGACGCTCAACCTCGTCGACGAACACATGCTCGTGGCGACCTGTGGCAGCTTCAGCGAGCGCCACGCCAACGTCGCCGAACGCCTCGGCAAGTCCGTCGACCGCCTCGAGTACGAGTGGGGACAGGCGGTCAAACCCGAGGACATCCGGGAGGCCCTCGAGACGAGTGACAGGCACTACGACGTCGTGGCGTGTGTGATGAACGAGAGTTCGACTGGCGTCCGCAACCCGATCGAGGAGATCGGTGACGTCGTCGCCGACTACCCGGACACCTACTTCGTCGTCGACGCCGTCTCCGCGCTCGGGGGTGACGCCGTCGACATCGACGCACACGACATCGACGTCATCTTCGCCTCGACGCAGAAGGCCTTCGCCATGCCCCCCGGGCTGGCAGTCTGTGTGGTCAGCGAGGCCGCCGACGAGCGCGAACGCGAGCGCGACTCCGCATCGTGGTACGGCGGCTTCCAGCGCTGTCTCGACTACTACGATCGGAAAGGCCAGACCCACTCGACGCCCGCCATTCCGATCATGCTCGCCTACCGCAAACAGATGAAACACCTCCTCAAAGAAGGTCTCGAGGCCAGACACGATCGCCATCGGGAGATGGCCGCCTACACCCAGTCGTGGGCCCGCGAGCACTTCGAGATGTTTCCTGAAGCGGGATATGAGTCCCAGACGGTGAGCTGCATCGAGAACACGCAGGGAATCGACGTCGCCGAGACCATCGAGGCCGTCGCCGCCGAGTACGACATGGTCTTCTCGAACGGCTACGGCTCCCAGCTCGGCGAGGAGACCTTCCGAATCGGGCACATGGGCGAACACGATCTCGAGTCGATTCGGGCGCTGACCGACGCCATCGAAGACGTTGCTGGGCTCTGAGGCAGTCTACTGTACCCGTTCGTCGGTGACCAGACGGACCCGGTCGGCAATCACTGAGAAGCGACGATCCCAACCCGTCTCACTGATCCTGATTCGCAGTCCTGACACCAACAGTTGCCGTGAAGCCGACGTCGCGGAGCCTATCGACGAGCGGGGCGCCGATCCCCGAAGCGGGAGTCAAAACGCCACCGTCCAGTGGTGAGTCGGTGTCGTCGGCGAGGAGACACATCGCGGATTCCCCGAGCATGCGGGCCGTGGCGCCGTAGCCCGGATCCCGGTCGGCACCGAACTCGGCTTCGACGGTGAACGGGCCGTCCGTGGTGGTCCCCCGCCCCAGGACGCGGACGGTGAAGTGGCCCGCCTCGACCTGTTCGGCCGTCGGGCCCTCGCCGGGATCCGGAAACACGTACTCGCTGATCGCGGTCCGTATCGGCCCGACGGACATTGCTGCCGTGAACAGGCCAAGACCGCCCGCGATCAGGCTCGCACCGGTGGCACCGTTGATGCCGGTACCAGTCGGGATAGCCTCCCTACAGCGGAACTCACGTCCCCACGGGTATCCGAGGAGCGCGTTGCTCCGGCGGAGCACGCGTTCGTTGACCGGCGCCATCGGCGACGGTGCGGTCCAGGATCTGCGTAGGCCGTCCTTTCTGGGACGCCGCTGTCTGCCCTGGTCGACGCCATACCGCTCACCTGGTGGGGCCAACGAGTACGGGTCCCGAAGCGTCTGGCGGGCAAGCGGATCGCTCGAGGCGGCCTCGAACAGTTCGACCATGCTGGCCAGCGTGCCACCGCTGACGCCACCGCTACCGCGTTCGAGGTAGACCCGCACCATGTCACAGGTCGTGTCGAATCTATCGGCCGCGTGCGACTGGACGAGCAGGGTGGCGAGATCCGCGGGCACGGAGTCGAAGCCGCAACTGTGTACGAGCCGCGCGTCGGCGTCGACGGCAGGCTCGTGGTATCTGTCGATCATCTCACGAATCCAGGTCACCTCCCCGGTCAGGTCACAGTAGTCCGTCCCGGCGTCGACGCAGGCCGCCACGAGCGGCGTGCCGTACCTCGTGTAGGGCCCGACCGTCGTACAGACGACACGAGTGTTGTGGGCGAGTTCCTGGAGGCTCGCGGGGTCAGTTGCATCACCGAGGACGATTGGAATCTCGTTCCACTCGGTTCGGCGAGTGAGGTCCGAAACGAGCGCCTCGAGTCGCCCCTCGTTCCGTCCGCCCAGCGCCAGCGAGAGGTCCGCCGGCGAATACTGTTCCGTGAGGTGTCCGGCCACGAGGCCGCCTGCGACGCCGGTCGCCCCCCACACCACGATGTCGTACTGCCGGTCCGTGTCTGGCACGTGTATCATCGACTAGTTCGGTCTCGAGAGGCAAAACGACCGTGATCACACCGGCAGTTTGAATCATTCCTGCACTGAGGAGAAACGTGAGATGAATACAAAACGCGTATCTTACACAGGGTGACCGCCAAATCGAGGCTGGCTGTCTCGAGCAGGATGATTACGCTGGCTACAAATTATTTTAAAAAGCAAATAAAACAGCCTATGCATCTCTTTTTCCGGGGCAATAGTAGTTACCTTGATATCATTGAGGTACCCCCGCTCCTTTCAGCTTTATTAATTAGTGTTTATCTCGGTACTCGAGATCGCCTTGGTTACCCCAGGCGCAGTGATTGGAACCTTAACATTCCACTCACCATTCGAGAGCCCCACGTGAAGCGCTCTTGAATTAGTATCTGCGACACACTC